>NZ_LHVI01000014.1:0-257286 GCF_001269755.1 Pseudomonas sp. Q12-87
TGCCTTACGCAAATGCTGCGTACACCCGCGATCTACTGTGGGAGCGGGCTTGCTCGCGAATGCGGTGAATCAGCTTGCATCAATGTTGGAGGTGCCGCCGTCTTCGCGGGTAAACCCGCTCCCACAGGGTTCAGTGCCGTATGCAAATGCCGCGTACACCCGCGATCTACTGTGGGAGCGAGCTTGCTCGCGAATGCGGTGAATCAGCTTGCATCAATGTTGGAGGTGCCGCCGTCTTCGCGGGCAAGCCCGCTCCCACAGGGTTCAATGCCGTATGCAAATGCCGCGTACACCCGCGATCTACTGTGGGAGCGAGCTTGCTCGCGAATGCGGTGAATCAGCTTGCATCAATGTTGGAGGTGCCGCCGTCATCGCGAGCAAGCTCGCTCCCACAAGGGGCACCGCGCAGGCCCAGCCCTACGCCAACACCGCCACTGCCTTGATCTGCGCCCACAGGCATTGCCCCGGGTACAGGCCCAACTGATCGCGGGAATAACGGGTGATGCGCGCCAGTAATGGCGTGCCGGCGGCTTCCAGGCGAATGAGCACATGGGCGGCGTTGTCGGCGGCCAGTTCGCTGATCACCGTGACGGGCAGGCGATTGAGAATGCTGGTCTGGGCATCGTTCGCCAGGCTGAGGCTGACGTCCCGAGCCTGGACCTTGAAGCGCAGCGCTTGTCCAACGGCCAAGGGGGTGTGGGCTACACGCATGTTCAATTGGCTCTCAGGCAGGGTCAGTGTCAGGAGCTGGTAGGCCGGGTCATAGCCGCTGACCCTGCCCTGGATCACCACCCCCGCGTCGTCCCCCAGGGCCAGCGGCAGGTCGAGCCGGGCCAGGGTTTCGCCGATAGGCCCGCTGGCCAGCGCGCGGCCATCGTCGAGCAGCACGATGTGATCGGCCAGGCGCGCCACTTCATCCTGGGAATGGCTGACGTACAGCACCGGGATATCCAACTCGTCGTGGAGCCGTTGCAGATAGGGCAGGATTTCGTTTTTGCGTCGGGTATCGAGGGACGCCAACGGCTCGTCCATCAACAGCAGGCGAGGGCTGGTCAGCAAGGCCCGGGCGATGCCTATCCGTTGGCGTTCGCCGCCAGACAAATGCTGCGGATGCCGATCGAGCAGATGACCGACGCCCAGCAGTTCGCTCGCCTGTTCCATGCCCACTCGCCGTTGCGCCGGGGCGATGCGCTTGAGGCCGAACGCCAGGTTGGCCCGCACCGACAAATGAGCGAACAGACTCGCCTCCTGGAACACATAGCCCAGGGCCCTCTGATGAGGCGGCACGAACACGCCGCGGTCAGTGTCCTGCCAGACTTCGCCGTTGACCTCGATGAAACCCTGACTCGGCCGCTCCAGCCCCGCCATGCAGCGCAGGCAAGTGGTCTTGCCGGAGCCGGACTGACCATACAGCGCGGTCACGCCCCGGCCTGGCAGTTGCACGTCCAGGTCCAGGGAAAAATCACCACGGTCGAGTTGAAAGCGCGCTTGGATCATCGGTCAGCTCCAACCGGCACGGGTTCGGCGGCTGGAATACAGCGCCAGTAGCACAAAAAATGAAAACACCAACATCGCCGCAGCCAGCCAGTGAGCCTGGGCATATTCCAAGGCTTCGACATGGTCGTAGATCTGCACCGACACCACCCGGGTCTTCTCGGGGATGTTCCCGCCGATCATCAGAACCACGCCGAATTCGCCAACGGTGTGGGCGAACCCCAGAATCGCCGCGGTGATAAAACCCGGTCGGGCCAAGGGCAGCATCACGCTGAAAAATGTATCCCAGGGCCCGGCCCGCAGGGTGGCGGCGACTTCCAAGGGGCGGCTGCCAATGGCGGCGAACGCATTCTGCAGGGGCTGCACCACGAATGGCATGGAATAGATCACCGAGCCGATCACCAGCCCGGTAAAACTGAAGGTGAGGATGCCCAGCCCGAGCGCCTGGGTGAACTGGCCAAGCCAACCGTTAGGTCCCATTGCCAGCAGCAAGTAGAAGCCGATCACCGTGGGCGGCAGCACCAACGGCAACGCCACCAGGGCCCCCACCGGCCCGCGCAGCCAGGAACGGGTGCGCGACAGCCACAAGGCGATGGGCGTGCCGATCAGCAATAGAATTGCCGTGGTAAGCGACGCCAGTTTCAGGGTCAGCCAGATGGCGGCGAAATCGGCATGGGTCAAAGGCATTTAGCGTTGATAACCGTAGGCTTGGATGATGGCGGCGGCTTTCGGGCCCTTGAGGTAATCCATCAGCGCCACGGCGGCGGCGTTGTCCCGGCCCTTGTTGAGGATCACGGCGTCCTGCTTGATCGGGTCGTGCAACTCAGCGGGGATGATCCACGCCGAACCGCTGGTGACCTTGCCGTCCTTGTAGATCTGCGACAAGGCGACGAAGCCGAGTTCGGCGTTGCCGGTGGAGACGAACTGGTACGCCTGGGTGATGTTCTGGCCTTCGACGATCTTGCGGCTGACCTGTCCGGTCAACCCCAGCTTGTCCAGCACCTGGGTCGCGGCCAGGCCGTAGGGCGCCGCTTTCGGGTTGGCGATGGACAGATGCTCGAAGGCATTGTCCTTGAGCACCTGGCCTTGGCTGTCGACATACCCTGCCTTGGCCGACCACAGCGCCAATGTACCGATGGCGTAGGTGAAGCGCGAACCGTTGACGACGTCGCCCTCGCTTTCGAGCCTGGCCGGCGTGGCGTCGTCGGCGGCGAGGAAGACTTCGAACGGCGCGCCATTCTTGATCTGCGTATAGAACTGCCCGGTCGCGCCGTAAGCCACCACCAGTTTATGCCCGGTGTCTTTTTCGAAACTGGCGGCGATGGCCTGGATCGGTGCGGTGAAGTTGGAAGCCACCGCCACCTGCACCTCATCGGCCTGGACGGCGCCAACGGAAAACAGCATGCTCAGCAGCAACGGCGCGAAGCGGGTGAGGTGCATGGGTGAGGCTCCGTAGGGTCAGATTCGCTATATACCGGAATATATAGCGAATGGCTGACAAACGGAACGCGGCATTTTGCCCGGGATCAACGACGTCCCAGTTGCGCGAGCGCCTCCTCTGCCAACCGCCGGGTCAGTTCGGCGCTCGACAACTCGCGTCCCAGGGGAAACGCCTGACCCGCCCAAAGATTGCTGAAGTCCGCTTCATCCTTGGCGCGCAGCGGCATCAACGCTCCACCCGCCAGAGGGAAGGCCGGTGCCATCGGGCTCATGGGGCCTACTTCGCGCATCACTCGGTTGACGATGCCCCGGGCCGGGCGACCGGTGAACAGGTTGGTGACAGCGGTCTGGCTTTCCTTGGCCGTGCGCAGCGCGTGGTGATGGGAGGCGCTGATCTTGGCCTCGGGCGTGAACAGATAGGCGCTGCCCAGTTGCACGGCAGAAGCGCCCAAGGCGAAGGCCGCGACGATTCCGCGGGCATCGCCGATGCCGCCCGTGGCGATCACCGGCACTTTGACGGCATCCACGACTTGAGGCAGCAAGGCGAACAGACCCACCTGGGTATTCAGGTCCTCGCTGAGGAACATCCCGCGATGGCCACCCGCTTCATAACCCATGGCAATGATTGCGTCGCAACCGTGCTGTTCCAGCCAGACGGCTTCCTCGACGGTGGTGGCCGAAGACAGGATTTTCGCGCCGGTGGCTTTTACCCGGTCCAGCAGGGATTTTTCTGGCAGGCCGAAGTGGAAACTGACTACTTTGGGACGCATTTCTTCCAGCACGCGGCAGGCAGCGTCATCGAATGGCGTGCGATTGGACACCGGTGTCGGCGCGTCGAAATCGGCACCAAGTTCTTCGTAGTAAGGCTTGAGCCGTTGCTTCCAGGCCTCGGCTCGCTGCTCGTCGAACGTTGGCGCCTGGTGGCTGAAAAAATTGACGTTGAACGGCTTGTCGGTCTGTTCGCGAATGCTTGTCAGCGCCTGGCGCAGTTGTCCGACGTCCAGCATCGCCGCCGGCATCGAACCCAGCCCGCCGGCGTTGCAGGTCGCGACGACCATCGACGGCCCGGTCACTCCGGCCAGCGGCCCCTGGATGATGGGCAGCTCGATACCGAGCAGGTCGAGAATGCGAGTGTCTGGCCACTGGCTCATGTGCGGGGTCTCCGACGGCAGAAGGAAACCGTGTTTTTAACAGGTGTGGCCCAGCGAGGGCCAGTCGAGTTTTTCAATCGGCGGCGCAACTTGATCCCGGTGTCGGGCGGGTTACCATGCGGGCATCATTCATCAAGGAGATGCTTTCATGGACGTCAAGCTCAAGACAGTCGAGCCTTTCACCGTGGCCGGTTTGCAGGTGCACACCCGTAACGTAGATGAGCAAGAACCCGACACGGCCAGGATCGGCCCGATGTGGCAGCAGTTCTTCAACGAAGGGCTGTTCGACACGATCCCGGCCCGGCAGTCGGAGTCGTTCGTCTACGGGGTGTATTCCAATTACGAGTCCGATGCCACCGGCTACTTCAACGTCACGGCCGGCGTGCAGGTGGATGCGACGAGCGCCGGTTTCCCCGCCGTGGACATCGAAGGCGGGGATTACCTGGTGTTCTGCGCAAAGGGGCCGATGCCCGACTGCGTGATCCAGACCTGGGGCCTGATCTGGGCATACTTCGCCGATAACCCGCAGACCTTGCGCCGTTTCACCACCGATTTCGAGGTCTATGGCAGCCCCGATTCGGTGGCGATCTATATTGGCGTTCAGTCTTGCGACGAACGTTCCAGCGCCAGTAACTGACGCTTGCGCTCCACGCCCCAACGGTAGCCAGACAGGTTACCGTCGCTGCGCACCACGCGGTGACAGGGTATCGCCACCGCCAGGCTGTTGGCGCCACAGGCCTGGGCCACGGCGCGCACCGCCTTGGGCAGGCCGATGCGCTGGGCGATTTCGGCATAGCTGGCGGTGCTGCCCGGTGGAATCTCCCGCAGCGCCTGCCAGACGCGCTCCTGGAAGGCTGTGCCGCGCAAGTCCAAGGGCAGGTCCAGGCCCAGGGCCGGCGCTTCGATGAAACCCACCACTTGGGCGATCAACTGTTCGAACTCGCGATCGGCACCGATCAGGTTGGCGCGACGGAACTTGTCTTGCAGGTCTCGCACCAGCGCGTCCGGGTCGTCTCCCAGCAAAATCGCGCAGACGCCGCGCTCGCTTTGCGCCACCAGGATCGCTCCGAGGGAACACTGGCCGACGGCGAAACGAATATCGATGTTCTGTCCGGCGGCGCGGTAGTCCGTAGGCTTCATGCCCAGGACCTTGTCGGCGGCTTCATAAAAGCGGCTGTTGGAATTGAACCCGGCGTCATACAGCGCTTCGGTGATGCTGCCGCCATCGGCCAGGCGTTCGCGTACTTTGCGCGAACGGTGGGCGTCGGCGTAGGCCTTGGGCGTCAGGCCAGTGACGGCCTTGAAGACTCGGTGAAAGTGAAAGGGACTCAGGCCCGCGCTATCTGCCAGTTCATTGAGGCCTGGAAGTTCTTCGGCCGCCTCGATCTGCCGACAGGCCGCCGCGACCCGGGCCGCTTGCTGGGCGGCGATCTGGGTCTGGTCCCGGGCCAAGCGTTTGCTCGGACGATAGCCGGCCGCCTGGGCCTGCTCCGGGGTGTCGAAGAATTCGACATTACGCGGGTTGGGCAGGCGCGACAGGCTGCTGGGGCGGCAATAAATGCCGGTGGTTTTCACGCCATAGACAAATTGCCCGTCGGCGCGCGGATCCCGAGCGAGCACGGCGGCCCAGCGGGGGTCCAGCTCAGGAGCGGTATCTTTTGAGATGCTGTTCATGGTCGTTGTATCCATTGGCCCGTTTTGCCTACCGTAGCGAGCCAGGAACGTGACGACACTCCGGGTCTTGCGGTTGAATTCTGCACCTTCACCCGGCAGTGCGAAACGTCAGGTTGATTCGCTGGGCGCCCAGGCGCGGGTGTTCCCCTGGCTTGAGCGGCAGCACGCCGTGATAACGCAACCGGTCGACGCCGCCCCAGACCACGATGTCGCCGTGGAATAACGGGACGCGCTGGCTTTTGTCGCTGCGCTCGAACCCGCCGAACTGGAACGTTGCCGGCAAGCCCAGGGACATCGAGACGATGGGCGCGGTGAGTTCGCGTTCGTTCTTGTCCTGATGCAACGACATCCGTGCGCCAGGCACATAACGATTGATCAGGCAGGAATCGGGCTCGAAGTGTTCGAACTGCGCCTGCCGTGCGGCGGCCTGGGCCAGCTCGCGGAACACCGCCGGCATGTCGGGCCAGGGGCGGCCAGTCTGCGGGTCTTGGGCGGTATAACGATAGCCACTGCGGTCGGTGGTCCAGCCCAGCGCACCGCAGCTGCTCAAGGCGACCGACATGGTGAAACCACCGGGCGTGACCATCTGCCGGAACGGTGCGGCCAGCAGGACGCTTTCCAGCGCCGGCAGCAAACGGTCGAGCCAGGGCAGGGCGAATCCGCGCAACACGAACGATTGCTCGCCGATCCGTTCGACCTGGCCAGGCGTCGTCGGCGTCTCGTCGGCGAACAGGTCCAGAGTGATTGGATGGTCGTTATTGCGCATCATGAAAAATAATTCCCAAGGTGTGGCGCCTGCCGTCGTGCACGCGGCTGACGCCATGACGCATGTTCACTCGATAATAACCGCGAACGCCTTTGACGGGCCGCTGATGCACGGCGAACACCACCGCATCGCCCTGTTTCAGATCGATGACCTGAGGCCGCGATTGCATGCGCGGGCGTTGCTCGGTCAGGACGAACTCGCCACCGCTGAAGTCCCGGCCAGGTTCCGACAGCAGGATCGCCACTTGCAGCGGGAACACCTGCTCGCCGTACAGGTCCTGGTGCAAGCAGTTGTAGTCCTGTGGGCCGTATTGCAGCAACAGTGGCGTCGGGCGCGTCTGCCCGGCGGCATGACAGCGCTGAAGGAGATCGGCGTGCTCGCTTGGGTATCGCACCGCAAGGCCCATGCTGGCATTCCAGCGATTCGCCAACGGCACCAGCACCGGGTACAACGACTGACGCAGTCGCTGGATGAGGTCGGGCAGCGGGTAACGAAAATACTGATACTCACCGCGCCCGAAACCGTGGCGAGCCATGATTACCTTTGAGCGAAAAAGTCCCGGCTCGGCATAGAGCGCGCTAAGGCGCTGGCATTGGGTCGCCGAGAGCAGGTTGCGAATGATCGCGCTGCCGTCCTGCTCTAGGCTTTGCTCCAGGGCTGGCCGGTCAAGATCGTCTATTCGTTGGATTCGCGAGGGGGATTGCAGGGTCATGGACATGAGCGCAAACCTGGGTGGAAAAGGATTGGTCAGTCTGGGGAGTGCTGGGACAGCTGGCACTCCGGATCTTGCGTTCCCGTACACCGAACCCCGTGGCGAGGGAGCTTGCTCCCGCTGGGTGGCGAAGCCGCCCCCCTCGATCTTCCATGCAGACCGCATCACCAGGTTTTACGACTGCTGCGCAGCCGAGCGGGAGCAAGCTCCCTCGCCACCCAAAGCCCAGCGGCAGAGGCTGTCACAGTGCTTTGCTGACACTCACTTCACTGATCTCATCATCGGTCTGGCCATGCAGCGCGTGCAACGCTGCCAGGGCTTCTTCCTGGGTGCCGGTTTTCAATTGCGCGAACTCGAAGCGGCGTTCGCCGTTGAGTTTGTACTTGATGACGTATTTGGTCGTCTGGTCCACGGTAGTGCCTGTCTGGAAGTTGTGGGCGAAGCTCAGCTCAGTTTCGAGCTGGAGCGCCGGATGATCTTGATCTTGTGGGTCAGGGTCGGCTTGCGCGTGACGCTGATCGCACGGCGGTTGACGGTGTCGATGGTGATATTCCAGAAACCGGTGCTCGGCGCGGTAATCCGGGCTGGAAAGGTATCGAACGCGCCACCGTGGTAGGTGTGACGGCCGCCATTCTTGAAGCTGCGAAAGTTGGCGTCGTTCATCAAGCGGATGTTGCACATTTGCGAGCATTCGATGACGACGATGTCGTCTTCGTTCAGGTGCTCGCGCTGGTGAATGAATTTCATGGGCGCCTCCAGAAGGGCTTTTTCTACAAAATCAAACGATAGCAAGGAGAATGATGTGCAGTTTATCAGCCTCAAGGGTTAATATCCGGCCCGCGTCCCAGGCTTTGTTCATTTATCGCAGGAAGCGCAAAAAAAGACGGTGCGCGCTGGAGAAAAACAGCGTGCGCAGTGTCGGAGGGTCTTTATCGGAGGAATCATATGAAGCGCAGCGTGTGGGTATTGGCATTGGCCTTGAGTGGATGTGCCTCAGTATCGGACATCAACCAGACGCCGCCCACCATGAGCGTCATCTCTGGAAAGAACCCTCACGAATATGCCAAGTGCGTGGCCGGCAAGCTGGCCAGTAGCCGCGGTCCGTTGCAAATGGAGCCGCACAAGAACGGCGTCCGCTTGATTGTCCCCGGCAAATTGTCGAGCCTGCCGGCGGCGGTGTTCGACATCGACGAACGCTCCAGCGGCAGCAGCATCAAGCTGCACGAAGCCATGTCCAACGTACCGGTGCGGCCGGGCGATGTGCAGGAGGCGGCCAACGCCTGCATTTCCGGCTGACCGCCGACACGACCTGACGAGCGGGCCGGGCATCGGCTAAACTGGCGCCCTCGACAAACATGCCGCCACGGCCTACGTGGGCGGCATTGTCATTTATGGAGTCAGTCGATGAAACGCGAGCAGGTGCGTGAGCGCCACGCAGAGGGCCTGATCTTTGCCACACACGTGATTCAGAACCCGGCGAGCCCGGGTGAATGGATTGCCTTCTTCAAGAAAAGCGCCGGACGCAGTTTTTTCCTGGTGGACGACCAGGACGAAGTGGAGTCTTTCGTTCATCTCGATGACCTGGTCGAGACCCTGCGCGGGCTGGGCATCAAGTTCGCCGAGATCCACATCTAGCAAACGCTTACTTGCACACCACCACGACACTGCGACTGGTGTAGTTGCCGACATCGACCCCCAGGGTTTTCTCGCTTTCCTTGGCCTGCGGCGTGCCGTCGGTACCGACGATGCGGTAGCCGGTGCCAGCGCAGGATGCATCGGCCTTTTCATAGCACGTAGCCCATGAGTTGGCTTCGCCGGAGCAATCGATGGCGAGGCCTTGTTCACCGTTGTTCAGGTAGGTTTTTTCGGCCGAGGCACAGCCCGCCAGGGCCAGGACTGTAAACAGCGCCAGAAGTGTTTTCATGGGATCGTCATCGAGAAGGGAGGGGCTGGCGCGAGATTATAGCGAATGGCCAGTCCGGTACAGCTAAACAAGCCTCGTTCAATACCTTGGCGGCATCTACCGGAGGCTGGTCGGGTTATTTCTTGCGGCGTGGGCTGCGCGCGGGGGGCTTTTCGCGTTCTTTCTCCGCCGGGGCCGAGCGGTCATCCTGGAACACCGCGGCCACTTCTACCGCCATCGCCTTGCTCGGCAGGGGGCCGGCCACTTGTTCGCCATGGTAGTTGATAATCCACCATTGGCCGGCCTTGTCCTGGCTGACCGAATAACCGTTTGCGTTTTTTGTTACCGACATCTAACTGCCTCGTTGGCGAGATTCAAGGGCGTCATGATACGTCAAATGCACGCAAACAGCGCCTATGAGCGTAGAGTGGGACCGCTCGAACCATCCAAGCGAAAGGCGATTGAACTATCCGCCGTTTTTTATTTCTCTATGATGGCACCGGTTGGCCAGTGCGGGCATTGTAAGGTGCCCGTCGCCTGATTAGACTGCGCCGAAACTCGTACATACCGCCTTTTCAAGGACTTATATGATCAAGAAATGCTTGTTCCCTGCAGCCGGTTACGGTACTCGCTTCCTGCCAGCGACTAAAGCCATGCCCAAAGAAATGCTGCCGGTGGTGAACAAGCCACTGATCCAGTACGGCGTCGAAGAAGCCCTCGATGCAGGCCTGACGGAAATCTCCATCGTCACCGGCCGCGGCAAACGCGCCCTGGAAGACCATTTCGACATCAGCTACGAGCTGGAAAACCAGATCAAGGGCACCGACAAGGAAAAATACCTGGTAGGCATCCGCAAACTGCTGGATGAGTGCTCGTTCTCCTACACCCGCCAGACCGAAATGAAAGGCCTGGGCCACGCGATCCTGACCGGTCGCCCGCTGATCGGTGACGAACCGTTCGCCGTGGTCCTGGCGGACGACTTGTGCGTCAACCTGGAAGGCGACGGCGTACTGACCCAGATGGTCAAGCTGTACAAGCAGTTCCGTTGCTCCATCGTGGCGATCCAGGAAGTCGATCCGCAGGAAACCAACAAGTACGGTGTCATCGCCGGCGAAATGATCCGCGACGACATCTACCGCGTCCACAGCATGGTCGAGAAACCAAAGCCTGAAGATGCACCGTCGAACCTGGCGATCATCGGTCGCTACATCCTGACTCCGGATATTTTCGACCTGATCGAACAGACCGAGCCAGGCAAGGGCGGCGAGATCCAGATCACCGACGCCCTGATGAAACAGGCCCAGAACGGCTGCGTAATGGCCTACAAGTTCAAAGGCAAGCGTTTCGACTGCGGTGGCGCCGAGGGTTACATCGACGCGACCAACTTCTGCTTCGAGAACTTCTACAAGACCGGCAAGGCTTACTGATAGCCTGCTCCGCGCCTTGAAAAACGCCCCGACTGGTTCGGGGCGTTTTTTTGTCGTGCGCCCAGCATGGGCGCAATCTTGTGGGTGAAAGTCCCGCCGTAAGCTGACCACAGCGAACGAAGTGAAGCGCAACTGCATGAGGGCGACCGAGTGTGGGGAGGAAGCGTGAATCGAAACCGCGAGCCGATGGACAAGAACCGGATACAAGGCGAAGCCGATCAGGGCGAGCGAGCAAAAGATCGCGAAGCTCTTGTGGTCAAGGATCAGGCTGCGTAAATCCGGCGGTTGTGCGGGGAAGGATTGCGTTCTTACCTGGGGAGATCTCGCCTTGTGCCTGAAAGGGCGACGGCGCCAGCCGGAGCGAGAAGTCAGCAGAGGCCGTAGTAGTCTTTTTTTTTTTTGACGAAGGGCTGAACGAGAGAAAGCGTTATAGGCCATGTTGATGTGAACGACCGGAAGTCAGATGCCTGCCAAACGCGGGGCGGATGTGAGGACGCGAGCGGTGAAGCCGTGAGAAGCCCCGTCAGCGACGAGGTCAATCGCCCGCAAGATGAATCCGACAACGCAGGGCAAGGGCTGCTGGAACGGGCCTTTGCGAGAGAGAACCTGAAACAGGCGTGGAAGCGAGTCAAGGCCAACAAAGGTGCAGCAGGTGTGGATGGTTTGGACATTGAACAGACTGCCAAGCATTTGCTGAGCCAATGGCCGACGATTTGTGAACAGCTTATTTCAGGAGCCTACCGGCCCAGTCCGGTAAAGCGTGTGGTAATTCCCAAACCTGACGGCGGCGAACGCGAGTTGGGCATTCCAACGGTCACTGACCGGCTGATCCAACAAGCACTGCTGCAAGTTTTGCAGCCACTGCTCGATCCAACTTTCAGTGAACACAGCTACGGCTTTCGCCCGGGGCGCAGTGCGCAGGAGGCCGTCTTAGCGGCTCAGCGCTATGTGTCTTCAGGACGCAAAGTGGTGGTGGATGTTGATCTGGAGAAGTTCTTCGATCGGGTCGACCACGATATTTTGATTGATCGTTTAAGCAAGCGGATTGCGGATCGGGCGGTTATCCGTCTGATTCGGGCGTATCTGGATGCGGGAACGCTGATCAATGGCGTGGTCGAGAAAAGCCGCTGCGGGGCGCCGCAAGGCGGCCCGCTGTCGCCGTTGCTGGCAAATGTGCTGCTGGACGAAGTGGATCGGGAGCTTGAACGCCGGGGCCATTGCTTCGTGCGCTATGCCGATGATGCGAATGTGTATGTTCGCAGCCGCAGGGCCGGGCAGCGGGTGATGGCTTTGCTAAAGCGCTTGTATGAAAAGCTGAACTTGAGCGTCAACGAGAGCAAGAGTGCGGTAGCGAGTGCATTTGGTCGCAAGTTTCTGGGATACGCCTTCTGGGCATCTCCACAAGGCGTCAAAAGAGCAGTGGCGGTCAAAGCACGCAAGCGGTTCAAACAGCGGATACGCGAACTCACCCGTCGCTCAGGCGGTCGCAGTATGCGACACGTTGTCGAGAACTTACGGCCTTATCTCTTGGGCTGGAAAACTTACTTTGGGTTATCGCAAACACCGAAGGTCTGGCGAGAGCTGGACGAATGGATACGACACCGACTGCGAGCGATCCAGCTTAAGCAATGGCGGCGTGGACCGACGATCTATCGCGAACTGCGGGCCTTGGGGGCCAGCGCCCAAACCGCACGGAAAGTGGCGGCTAACTCACGTAGTTGGTGGCGTAATAGCCGCTTTGAGCTTAACCGAGTGCTGGATGTGGCATGGTTCGACAGGCTGGGTCTGGTGCGACTCTCATAACCTCAATCTCTCGAACCGCCCGGTGCGGACCCGCATGCCGGGTGGTGTGGCAGGGGAGCGGCCTATGAAGGCCGCCCCCTATGCCGATTGGCAAATGACCTGTGGGGATCTATTCCTGAACCCGTGGCGAGGGGATTTAGCGAAACGTCGCACCGCCCCGCTGGGCTGCGAAGCAGCCCTAAAGCCTGCCAACCCGGTGTGTCAGAATGGCCACTTGATTCAGTGATTGGGTCTGCTGCGCAGCCCAGCGGGGCGGTGCGACGTTTCGCTAAATCCCCTCGCTACAGGTTTTGTATTCGGCCTGGATGTCTAAATAAAGCCCCACCCATGGAATGACAATGAACCCCTTCGAAGAAATGCGCATCTTTGTCCAAGTCATGGAATCGGGCAGCTTCACCGCTGCGGCGGACAAGCTGGGGTTGTCCAAGCAGTTCGTCAGCCGCAAGCTCATGGAACTTGAGCAGCGACTGGGGGTGCGCCTGCTCAATCGCTCGACGCGGCGGCTGGATGTCACGCCCTTGGGGCAGCGCTATTACGAGGCGGCGCTACGCCTGCTCAGCGATGTCGAACAGGTGGAGCAGGGCATCAGCGGCCAGACCAGCGAGCCCCGCGGGACCATTCGCCTCAGCGCGCCGCTGTCCTTCGCGGTGGCGCACCTGGGTAGCCTCTTGCCAGCTTTTTTGCAGCGCTATCCCGACGTCAGCGTAGAGGTGGACCTGAGCGACCGCTCGGTGGACCTGCTTGGGGAAGGCTATGACCTGGCGCTGCGCATCGGCGTGCTGGAAGACTCGACGCTGATCGCCCGGCGCATCGCGACCATCGAACGGGTGTACTGCGCCAGCCCGGCCTACCTGGCACAACGTGGCAAACCTGCGCGGCCTGAAGACCTGCGCCAGCACGACTGCCTGCCCTATGGTCACAGCCGTCAGGTCCAATGGCGTTTCGGTGGGGCCGGCAAACCGGTGACCCTGGAGGTCGCAGGTCGCATGCGCGCCAATAACGGCGATTTGCTCAGGGACGCCGCCATTGCCGGCATGGGCGTCACCTACCTGCCGACATTCATCGTCGGCAATGCCTTGAAAGAGGGGCGGTTGATCAAGGTATTGGAGGGGTTCGAGACCGAGCCGTTGGCGCTATCGGCGGTGTACCCGCAACATCGGCAAAGCTCACGCCCGGTGCAGGCGTTGGTGGAGTTCTTACGCGAACAGATGCGTTAAATGCCCGAACGCCTTCAGCCGCCATCTGACGGCTGAAGCGTTGACAGCACCGGATCAGGCGGCGAGGTTGGCGCTGCTCAGTTCTTTTTTGTACTGCGCTTTCAGGGTTTCCATTTGTTCACCCAAGGCATCCAGTTTTGCCTTGCCCAGCACTTTCTTGGCTTGCGGGAACATTTCCTTTTCTTCTTCTTCGATGTGGTGCTCCAGCAGCTCCTTGACCACTTTCACCCGGCCGGCGAATTCAGGCTGGGACGGGTCAGTGGCTTTCAGGTCGGGCAACACCAGTGAATCGACGGTGCGGTGTTCTTCCTTGGCTTCGTAATACATTTCAGCCTCTTCCTTACCGCCTTCCTGTTTGAAGGCGGGGTAGAGGATTTCCTCTTCCAGGCGGGTATGGATGGTCACTTCCATTTCGAGCTTGGCCAACAGCTCGGTGCGCTTTTTGACGGCGCGGTCAGTGGACTCGCTCAATTGAGCCAGAATGGCTTTGACGCGTTCATGGTCGGCTTTCAACAGATCGATGGCGTTCATGTGCAGCTCCTGGCAATTCACGGATGCGGGCAGGCTTCAAGCGCCGACGCCGCGTAGGAGGTAAATTGCATCAGCCGTGCCAGCCGGGGCTCTAGATAAATGCTTTTAAAAACAGTGTGTTGGAGTTAGCTGGATTTTCCTTCATCGTGCAGCCTGCATGACGGTGCAAGAAACGCCCTTGCACTTTGCGCTGCCCGGGCGTCCCGCGTGCGAGGTCGTGCTAAGTGCTTTCGATCAATTCCCGTACCCGCACGGCAATCGCCAGGCAGGCGGTCAGCCCTGGCGATTCGATGCCGAACAGGTTGATCAATCCTGGCACCCCATGCTCGGCCTGGCTGTCGATGCGAAAGTCGCGCGAGGGCTCGTCGGGCCCGCCGATCTTCGGGCGGATGCCGCTGTAGGCTGGTTGCAGGCTCTGGTCCGGCAGGCCCGGCCAGTAATTGCGAATCGCTGGGTAGAAGGCGGCGGCGCGGGCGGGGTCCACTTGGTAATCCTCCCGGGTAACCCATTCGATATCCGGACCGAACCGGGCCTGGCCGGCCAGGTCCAGGGTCATGTGGATGCCCAGGCCAGCGGTTTCCGGCGCGGGGTAGACCAGATGCCGGAACGGCGCACGCTCGGCCAGGCTGAAATAGTTGCCCTTGCACAGATAGGCATCGGGTACCGATTGCGGCGCCAGGCCGTCAATGCGACGGGCGAGGGCGGGCGCCTGGAGACCGGCGGCGTTGATCAGTTGGCGGCAGGACAAACGCATCTGCGCCGTGCCGCCCAATGTCAGCGTGAAACCATCGGCGGTAGCCTGGGCCTCCAACAATGGCGTGTGGAACGCGACCTGCGCACCGGCCGCTTCGGCATCGCCCTGCAACGCCAGCATCAAGGCGTGTGAATCGACGATACCGGTGGACGGCGAATACAACGCGGCGACACACGCCAGGGCGGGCTCCTTGTCCAGCGCCTCTGCCTGATCGAGCAACCGCAGGTCGTCCACGCCATTCGTCAGGCCCCGTTCCAGCAGCGCCTGGAGCCCGGCTACCTGCGCCGCGCTCGTGGCGACGATCAACTTGCCGAGGCGGCGGGTCTCGACGCCGTGGCGTTCACAATAATCGTACAACCTGCGCCGTCCTTCGACGCACAGCTGCGCCTTGAGGCTGCCCGGTGGGTAATAAATGCCGGCATGGATGACTTCGGAATTGCGCGAGCTGATGCCCGTGCCGATGGCGGCGCCCGCTTCGATCAGCAGCACCTCCCGGCCAGCGCGGGCCATCTCCCGGGCCACGGCGAGCCCAACGACGCCCGCGCCTACCACCACGCATTCAAAATCGACGTTCAACCTTTTATCTCCTCCCGGGCCGGTAAGTTGGCCGATCTCAAGGATAGCCTTGCTGGGATATTTGGACGTCATGCCGTCTGGATAGAATCCACGCTGCTCGGTACGCTGGGCTTTGGTATCAATCTGTTGATCTGCCCTTTGTCCAAGGAGAGTACTGATATGCCTCGTTTTGCTGCCAACCTCAGCATGCTTTATCCGCAACACTGCTTCTTGGACCGTTTTGCGGCCGCAGCGGCCGATGGTTTCGACGCTGTTGAATATTTGTTCCCGTACGAATACGGCCCCCAGGAACTCAAGCAACGGCTGGCGGACAACGGCCTGGTACAGGCCCTGTTCAACGCGCCGCCAGGGGATTGGGCGGCGGGAGAGCGGGGCATCGCTACGCTGCCGGGGCGCGAGTCGGAGTTCCGCGACGGGTTTGACCGCGCCCTTGAATATGCCGCCGTGCTGGGCAATTCGAAGATCCACGTGATGGCCGGTCTGCTTGCGTCCGAAGTCGAGCGCGCACGGCATCATGGTGTGTATTTGGAGAACCTTGCCTATGCCACTGCCCAGGCGGCAAAGGTTGGGGTCACTGTGCTGCTGGAGCCGATCAATACCCGGGACATGCCTGGGTTTTTTCTGAACCGCCAGGATCAGGCTCACGCTGTTTGCCGGGAGGTGGGCGCGGCGAACCTCAAGGTTCAGTTCGATTGCTATCACTGTCAGATTGTCGAGGGTGACCTGGCGAGCAAGCTGCGTCGCGATTTCAGCGGTATCGGCCACATTCAGATTGCCGGCGTGCCGGATCGTCATGAGCCGGATTCAGGGGAAATTAACTATCCGTTTTTGTTCGAGTTGATGGATGAGTTGGGGTATGACGGCTGGGTCGGCTGCGAGTATCGCCCTCGGGGGGATACTTCGGTTGGGCTGAAATGGTTGCGCGACTGGAACGCACGCTGAGTTTTTGTGGGAGCGGGCTTGCTCGCGAAAGCGGTGGGTCTGCTTGGATTGATTTTGAATGTGCGACCGTCATCGCGAGCAGGCTCGCTCCCACAGTGGATCATCGGTAGCGAAATATCCGGGCATGACACAAATCCCCTGTGGAAGCGAGCCTGCTCGCGATAGCGGTGGGTCGGCTATGCAGCCCTCACGGCAGCAGCAGTTCGATACCCTGCTTGCGGATGCCATCAGCGGCGGCCGGTGCGAGGGCGTTGTCCATGCATCGGCGCCTATACCGAAGAGCAGCTATTGGCATGGACGGCTGATGCGGCTGCGGATGGCTATTACACACCGATGCGTTCATGACTTGGAGCAAGAGAGGCCGGTCACGGGTTCTGAAGAATCCATCATCCCTCAAACGCAAAAACGGCACCGAAGGTGCCGTTTATGTTTTCTGCAATCTACCGCTACACGATCAACCCGCCAACCCCGACTGTTGAACCAACGTCAGCAACGGCTGCGGATACACACCGAGGAAGAACGCCAGTACGGCGATGGCCAGCAGCATCACGCCGCCTGCCTTCTGTTCCCAGTGCAGCTCGGCATCGTGGCGACGCAGGTTCGGTTCCATCAGGTAGAGGGTGACCATCACGCGCAGGTAGTAGAACACGCCGATGGCGCTGCCCAGCACCAGGGAGCCGACCAGCCACCATTGGTGAGCCTCGACGCCGGTGGCGATGATGTAGAACTTGCCGATGAAGCCGGCGGTCAGCGGGATGCCGGCCAGGGACAGCATCATCACGGTCAGCACGGCGGTCAGGTACGGACGGCGCCAGAACAGGCCGCGGTATTCGTACAGGGCGTCGGCGTCGCGGCCGTTGTACGGCGAGGACATCAGGGTGATCACGCCGAAGGCGCCGAGGCTGGTGATCACGTAGGTGACCAGGTACACGCCGATGGCTTCCACGGCCAGGCCCTTGCTGGCGATCAGGGCGATCAGCAGGTAACCGAAGTGGGCGATGGACGAGTAACCCAGCAGACGCTTGAGGTTGCTCTGGGTCAGCGCCAGCAGGTTGCCGAACAGGATCGACGCAATGGCGATGATGGTCAGTACGTTGCTCAGCACACCGCTGCTGGCCACTGGCGAGATCTGGAACAGACGCACCATCACCGCGAACACCGCCACTTTCGATGCCGTAGCCAGGAACGCCGCCACCGGCGCCGGGGCGCCTTCGTAGACGTCCGGGGTCCAGAGATGGAAGGGCACCAGCGACAGCTTGAACGCCAGGCCGATCAGCATCATGCCCAGGCCCAGTTGGGCGATTGGGCTAGGCAGGCCGGTGGTCGCCAGGGCCTGGCCGATACCGACGAAGCTCAGGGTGCCGGCTTCGGCGTAGAGCAGGGCCATACCGAACAACAGGAACGCGGAACCGGCGGCCGACAGCACCATGTACTTGATGCCGGCTTCCAGGGAGCGCTTGTTGAAGAAGGCGTAGGCCACCAGGCCGTAGACCGGTACCGACAGCAGTTCCAGGCCGATGAACAGGCTGGCCAGGTGCTGCGCGCTGACCAGGACCAGGCCACCGGCGGCGGCCATCAGGATCAGCAGGTACAGTTCTTCGCGGTTACCCGGGTAACCCGAACCGCCATCGCCGAGGTAGGCGTGGGCGAGGGTGACACAGGCCAGGGTGGCGACCAGGATCAGCGCCATGTACAGGCAGGCGAAGCTGTCGATCTGTATCAGTGGGGTGACTGCCAGCGGTGCGACTTTCAAGGCCGGCAGGATCGACAACAGGGCCAGGTTCAGCCCCGCCACCGACAGCAGGAAGGTCTGTGAGTGATTGCGCCGCCAGGCGATCGCCAGCATCACCACGATGATCGTGGCGCTGGTGATCAACAGCGGTGCAAGCGCGATAAAGTGTTGAATCGTGAATTCCATAGCGCTCTTACCGGGCCGAAGCGAGTTGAGAGAAGGCGGTGCCAAGCCACTGCTGCACGCCATGCATCGTGGCGGCAGAAGTGTCGAGGAACGGCTGCGGGGAAACGCCGAGGTAAACCAGCAGCACCGCAAGGCCGAGCACCATGATCAGTTCGCGACCATCCATGCCACGCAACACTTCGTCCGACTTGGACGGGCCGAAGTAGGCACGGTGGATCATGATCAGCGAGTAGACCGAACCGAACACCAGGCCAGAAGTAGCGATGGCAGTGATCCATGGGGCGCTGACGAACGAGCCGATCAGGATCAGGAACTCGCCGACGAAGTTGCCGGTACCCGGCAGGCCCAGGGAAGCGGCCGCGAAGAACAGGCTGATGGCCGGCAGGTAAGCGATGCGCGACCACAGGCCACCCATCTCACGCATGTCCCGGGTGTGCAGGCGTTCGTACAATTGGCCGCTGAGGATAAACAGCGCCGCCGCCGACAGACCGTGAGCCAGCATCTGGATCACCGCGCCTTGCAAGGCCAGCTGGCTGCCGGAGTAGATCCCGATCAGCACGAAACCCATGTGCGAGACGCTGGAAAACGCGATCAGGCGCTTGATGTCGGTCTGGGCGAACGCCAGGAACGCACCGTAGAAAATCCCGATCAGGCCCAGGGTCATGGCAATCGGCGCGAACTCGGCCGAGGCATTGGGGAACAGCGGCAGGGCAAAGCGCAGCAGGCCGTAGGCGGCCGTCTTCAACAGGATACCGGCCAGGTCCACGGAACCGGCGGTCGGCGCCTGGGCGTGGGCATCCGGCAACCAGGAGTGGAACGGCACCACCGGCAGCTTCACCGCGAAGGCGATGAAGAAGCCGAGCATCAGCACGTACTCGGTGGTCTTGGACATCTGCACTTTCAACAGGTCGGCGTAATTGAACGTAATCACGCCGGTGTTGTTGAAGTTGACCAGCACCAGCCCAAGGATCGCCACCAACATGATCAGGCCGGAAGCCTGGGTGAAGATGAAGAACTTGGTCGCCGCGTAGATCCGGGTTTTCTTGCCGTCCGAAGAACTGTGACCCCAGAGCGCGATGAGGAAGTACATCGGCACCAGCATCATTTCCCAGAAGAAGAAGAACATGAACAGGTCCAGCGCCAGGAACACGCCGATGACGCCGCCCAGGATCCACATCAGGTTCAGGTGGAAGAAGCCGACGTGACGCTGGATCTCTTTCCAGGAGCAGAGTACCGAGAGGATACCCAGCAGACCAGTCAGCAGGATCATCAACAGCGACAGGCCGTCGAGGGCCAGGTGAACGCTGATGCCGAAGCGCGCGATCCAGACGTGCTTGAACTCAAGCGCCCAGGTCGGATCGGCGCCAGGGGCCGGAGCAAATGAATAGTCGCCGGTCGCCCACAGCCAGAGGCCGAGCGCGAGTTCCAGGGACATGGTCAGCAGCGCAATCCAGCGCGGGAGCGTGGAGCTGGAACGCTCCGCGATCCAGCACAGCAGGCCGCCGATGAAGGGGATCAGGATTAGCCAGGGCAGAATCATGACGGGCTCGTTTCCTTTCGCAAGTTCGCAAGGTTCATATCAGACCGCTACCAGCACGATGGCGCCGATAACCAGCACGGCGCCAGCCGCCATGGAAGCCGCATACCAACGCAGTTGACCGGTCTCGGTACGGCTCAGGGCAGTGTGGCCGCCCTTGGCCATGCGCGGGATCAGGCCAATGGTCTGGTCGAGCGGGTCTTTGCGCAGAATGTGGCTGATCGCAAGGTATGGCTTGACGAACAGTTTGTCGTAGATCCAATCGAAGCCCCAGGCGGCGAACCACCAGGCCGACAGGAACCGCCCGATGCCGCTGTTGGCGATGGCCGTGACGAAACGGCGCTTGCCCAGGAACAGCAGGGCCGCCAGCAGGATACCCGCCAGGGCAATGGCACCCGAGGCGATTTCCAGGCTGTGCTTGGCTTCGCCACCGGCATGGCCGACGCTTTGCGGCAGCACATCGGCCAGCGGTGGGGTGATCATGGCGCCGACGAACGTCGACAGCACGATCAGCACCGACAGCGGCAGCCAATGGGCAATGCCATGGCCGGCGTGGGCTTCGGTCTTGGCTTCACCATGGAACGCGATGAAGATCAGGCGGAAGGTGTACAGCGAGGTCATGAACGCACCCACCAGGCCGGCGTACAGCAGGCCTTGGTTACCGCTGGCGAACGCTTCCCAGAGGATCTCGTCCTTGGAGTAGAAACCGGCAGTGACCAGTGGCAGGGCCGCGAGGGCCGCGCCGCCAACGATGAAGCTGGCGTAGGCCAACGGCAGTTTCTTCCACAGGCCGCCCATCTTGAAGATGTTCTGCTCGTGGTGGCAGGCAACGATCACCGCACCGGAGGCAAGGAACAGCAGGGCCTTGAAGAAGGCGTGGGTCATCAGGTGGAAGATCGCGCCTTCCCAGGCACCCACGCCCAGGGCCAGGAACATGTAGCCGATCTGGCTCATGGTCGAGTAGGCGAGGATACGCTTGATGTCGGTCTGGACCAGGGCGGCAAAGCCGGCCAGTACCAAGGTCACGCCACCCACGATGCCCACCAGGTGCAGGATATCCGGCGCCAGGGCGAACAGGCCGTGGGTACGGGCGATCAGGTAGACACCGGCGGTCACCATGGTCGCGGCGTGGATCAGTGCCGAGACCGGGGTAGGGCCGGCCATCGCGTCCGCGAGCCAGGTTTGCAGTGGCAGTTGCGCCGATTTACCGACAGCACCACCGAGCAGCATCAGGGTAGCCAATACGATCCAGAAGTCGCCGACCTTGAAGTGCTCCGGCGCCTTGACCAGCAGTTCCTGGATATTCAGCGTGCCCAGTTGCTGGAACAGGATGAACAGGCCGATGGCCATGAACACGTCGCCGATCCGGGTCACGATGAACGCCTTGAGCGCTGCGTTACCGTTGTTGCGGTTGCTGTAGTAGAAACCGATCAGCAGGTATGAGCACAGGCCCACGCCTTCCCACCCGAAGTACAGGAACAACAAGTTATCGCCGAGCACCAGGAACAGCATGCTGGCGATGAACAGGTTGGTGTAGGCGAAGAAGCGCGAGTAACCGGCTTCACCGCGCATGTACCAGGAGGCGAACAGGTGGATCAGGAAACCCACGCCGACCACCACGCCGAGCATGGTCACCGACAGGCCGTCCAGGTAAAGGGCGAAGTTGGGCGTGAAGCCTTCCACCGCCATCCACCGCCACAGCACCTGCACGAACACACCGCCTTCAGGCGCAGCGACGTTGAATTGCCAGATCACGTAGGCCGTGACGAGGGCAGACAGGCCGATGGAACCCACGCCAACCAGCGCCGAAAGGTTTTCCGACCAGCGTCCACGGGAGAACGACAGCAGCAGGAAACCGATGAGGGGAAATACGAAAGTCAAAAAGAGAAAGTTCATCCGCGCATCTCGCTGGCAGCGTCGATATCGAGAGTGTGGAAGCGGCGGTACAGCTGCAACAGGATCGCCAGGCCGATACTGGCCTCGGCGGCTGCCAGGCTGATCACCAGGATGAACATGATCTGTCCATCCGGCTGCGCCCAGCGAGCGCCCGCGACGATGAAGGCCAGGGCGGAGGCATTCATCATGACCTCCAGGCTCATCAGCACGAACAGAATGTTGCGGCGGACCATCAGGCCGACCAGACCGAGACAGAACAGGATGCCGGCAACCGCCAGACCATGCTCGAGAGGGATAGCAGGCATGTGATTACTCCTTCGCCTCGTTACGGCCCAAATGGAACGCCGTGACGGCTGCGGCAAGCAGCAGCATCGAGGCGAGTTCGACCACCAGCAGGTACGGACCGAACAGGCTGATGCCCACGGCCTTGGCGCCTACGGTGGTGTGGCCGATGGCCTGGCCGCTCTGGTGAGCGAACAGCACATACAGCAGTTCACCCAGCAGCAGGGCGGACAAGATCACCGGTCCGGCCCAGATGCCAGGCTTGAGCCATGAACGTTCCTGCTGGACCGCGGCCGGGCCGAGGTTGAGCATCATCACCACGAACACGAACAGCACCATGATGGCGCCGGCGTAGGCGATCACTTCCAGGGCACCGGCAAACGGCGCGCCGAGGGCGAAGAAGGTCATGGCCACGGCGATCAGCGAAATGATCAGGTAGAGCAGGGCGTGCACGGGGTTGGTGTTGGTGACCACACGAAGCGTGGACACCACCGCGATACCCGATGCGAAATAGAAAGCGAATTCCATCTTTCTTCCTTAAGGCAGCAAGCTCTTCACGTTGATCGGTTCGGCTTCGTTCTGCGCGGCGCCTTTTGGCTTACCGGCAATGGCCATACCTGCAACACGATAGAAGTTGTAATCAGGGTTTTTACCGGGACCGGAAATCAGCAGATCTTCTTTCTCGTACACCAGGTCCTGACGTTTGAACTCGGCCATTTCGAAATCCGGCGTGAGCTGGATCGCGGTGGTCGGGCACGCTTCCTCGCAGAGGCCGCAGAAAATGCAGCGCGAGAAGTTGATGCGGAAGAAGTCCGGGTACCAGCGACCGTCTTCGGTTTCAGCTTTCTGCAGCGAGATGCAACCCACCGGGCAAGCCACGGCACACAGGTTGCAGGCTACGCAGCGTTCTTCGCCGTCGGGGTCGCGGGTCAGGACGATGCGGCCGCGGTAACGCGGTGCCAGGTAGACCGGCTCTTCCGGGTACTGCAGGGTGTCGCGCTTGCGAAAGCCATGACCGAAGATCATGACCAGGCTTCGCAGTTGGGTACCGGTACCCTTAACGATGTCGCCAATATATTTGAACATGGGTCAAATCCTCACTGAACCGCGGCCGCAGGCGCGTTCATCAAAACGATCGCAGCGGTCACCAGCATGTTGATCAGGGTCAGCGGCAGGCAGAATTTCCAGCTGAAGTCCATCACCTGGTCGTAGCGCGGGCGCGGGATAGAGGCGCGCAGCAGGACGAACAGCATGATGAAGAACGCGGTCTTCAGGGCGAACCAGACGAAGGACAGTTGCGGCAGGATGCCGAACGGACCGTGCCAGCCACCGAAGAACAGCGTGACCAGCAGCGCCGAGATCAGGATGATGCCGATGTACTCGCCGACGAAGAACATGCCCCATTTCATGCCGGCATATTCAATGTGGTAACCGTCGGCCAGTTCCTGCTCCGCTTCCGGCTGGTCGAAGGGGTGACGGTGAGTCACGGCCACGCCAGCGATGAAGAACGTACAGAAACCGAAGAACTGCGGAATGATGAACCACAGGTTCTGGGCCTGGTACTCGACGATGTCGCGCATGTTGAACGACCCGGCCTGGATCACGATGCCCATGAGCGCCAGGCCCATGAACACTTCGTAGGACACGGTCTGGGCCGAAGCCCGCAGGCTGCCCAGCAGGGCGAACTTGTTGTTGCTCGACCAGCCGGCGAACAGCACCGCATACACCGACAGGCCGGCCATGGCGAAGAAGAACAACAGGCCGATGTTCAGGTCCGCCACACCCCAGGTCGGGGTGATCGGGATGATCGCGAAGGCGATCAGCAAGGCGCTCATGGCCACGACCGGTGCCAGGGT
The DNA here is from genome assembly GCF_001269755.1 of Pseudomonas sp. Q12-87. Classification (NCBI taxonomy): domain Bacteria; kingdom Pseudomonadati; phylum Pseudomonadota; class Gammaproteobacteria; order Pseudomonadales; family Pseudomonadaceae; genus Pseudomonas; species Pseudomonas sp. Q12-87. Next base: position 23,880 of record NZ_LHVI01000014.1, read on the forward strand.
GAAGATCACCTTGTCGGCAAACGGTGGCGTCCAGTCTTCCTTGAAGAACATCTTGATCATGTCGGCGGCGATTTGGAACATGCCGAACGGGCCGACGCGGTTCGGACCGTAGCGGTCCTGCCACCAGCCCAGCAGGCGACGTTCGACGAAGCTCAACAGTGCGCCTGCGACCACCACGGCCAGCAGGATCACGATGGCCTTGAGGACCGTCAGGATCACATCGATCACTTCAGGGGTGAACCAGCTCATTGCGCTGCCTCCTGCAGACCGTCGACGGTTTTGCCGAAAATCGCCGGTGGGATGCCCGCCAGGCCAGCCGGCAGGGCCACCAGGCCGGCGCCCAGTTCTTCATTGATGCGCAGCGGCAAGCGCAAGGTCTGGCCGGCCACGTTCAGGCTCAGCAAGGCACCATCGTTGACGCCCAGGCGGTCGGCTTCGGACTTGGCCAGCGACACGTAGGCGGCCGGGATGCGTTCTTGCACCGGTGCGGCCTTGGAAGAGTTCTCTTCGCTGCCGAACAGGTGATGGAACGGCACGACTTGCCAAGTGCCCGGTGCCGGGTTGAAGGCGCGTGGGACGCTGGCGAACCAGCTCAGGCCATCACCCTGGCTTTCGATCAGGCGCGTGCCCGGGTCGCCAGCACGCAGGTGACCACCGACTTCGTCCTGGAACTTGTTCCAGGCCTGCGGCGAGTTCCAGCCCGGCGACCAGGCGAACGGCACTTGCGAGCGCGGTTCGGCGGAGCCCGAGTAACCTTCCATGGAGAACGAGAACGCGGTGTCCTTGTCCTGGGAGGTACGGGGTTCGTGGACGCTGATGTCGGCGCGCATCGCGGTGCGACCGGAGTAGCGCAGCGGTTCGCGCGCCAGTTTCAGACCCTTGATGCGGAACGAGGCTGATGGCGCCGCATCGACGATGCGAGCCAGTTGCAGGCTGCTCGAAGCGACGGCGGCGGTGACGTGGTCCAGTTGCGTCCAGTCGATCGGCTGGTTCAGCAGGGTGGCGCGCAGGGCGTGCAGCCAGCGCCAGCCCTCGTGGACCAGGATGCTGGCGTCCAGGTAAGTCGGATCGAACACTTGGAAGAAGCGCTGGGCGCGACCTTCCTGGCTGACCAGCGTACCGTCGCCTTCGGCGAAGCTCGCCGCCGGCAGCACCAGGTGGGCGCGGTCGGTGGTGGCGGTTTTCTGGTGGTCGGCGACGATCACCACTTTCGCGGCGTTCAGGGCGGCGTCCACACGGGCTTTGTCGGTGCGGGTGTACAGGTCGTTTTCCAGCACCACGAGGGCGTCGGCACTGCCGTCGATCACCGCTTGCAGGGCGGCGTCCACCGATTCGCCACCAAGCATGGCCAGGCCGAGGCTGTTGGCTTCCGGCACGATCAAGCTGATGGAACCGTTCTTCTCGCGCAGCTTCAAGGCCTTGGCGATGTTGGCGGCGGCTTCGATCAGCGCCTTGGAACCCAGGGAGGTGCCGGCGATGATCAATGGGCGCTTGGCCGCCAGCAGGGCGTCGGCAATGCGTTGGGCGAGGGCGGCTGCTTCGCTGTCCAGGCCTTCGACGGCCGGGGCGCTGGCGTCCAGGGCGTGAGCCACGGCGAAACCGATGCGCGCCAGGTCGTCAGGAGCGGCGTGGACGCATTCTTCGGCCACATCGTCGAGCTTGGTTTCGGCGAGGCTGGCGATGAACAGCGGATTCAGCGCGTGCTGGCCAATGTTCTTCACGGCGGCGTCGAGCCACGGCTGGACGCGCATGGCATCGGCCATGTCTTCGGCCTTGCCCTTGACGGACTGGCGCAGGGCCAGGGCCATGCGGGCGGCGGTCTGGGTCAGGTCTTCGCCAAGGACGAACACGGCGTCGTGGTCTTCGATGTCGCGCATCGTCGGTACGGGCAGTGGGCTGTCCTTGAGCACTTGCAGCACCAGGCGGATGCGTTCCAGCTCGCCGGCTTCGATGCCACTGTAGAAGTGCTCGGCGCCGACCAGTTCACGCAGGGCGTAGTTGCTTTCCAGGCTGGCCCGTGGCGAACCGATGCCGACGATGTTGCGGCCGCGCAGCAGCTCGGCAGCCTTGTCCAGCGCTTCGTCCAGGCTCAGCTTGGCGCCGTTGGCCAGCAACGGTTGGCGTGGACGATCGGTGCGGTTGACGTAGCCATAGCCAAAACGGCCACGGTCACACAGGAAGTACTGGTTCACCGAACCGTTGAAGCGGTTTTCGATGCGACGCAGTTCACCGTAGCGCTCACCCGGGGAGATGTTGCAACCGCTGGAGCAGCCATGGCAGATGCTCGGCGAGAACTGCATGTCCCACTTGCGGTTGTAGCGCTCGGAGTGGGTCTTGTCGGTGAACACACCGGTCGGGCAGACCTCGGTGAGGTTGCCGGAAAACTCGCTTTCCAGGGTGCCGTCTTCAACGCGACCGAAGTACACGTTGTCGTGGGCACCGAACACGCCCAGGTCGGTGCCGCCGGCGTAGTCCTTGTAGAAACGCACGCAACGGTAGCAGGCGATGCAGCGGTTCATCTCGTGGGAGATGAACGGGCCGAGGTCCTGGTTCTGGTGGGTGCGCTTGGTGAAGCGATAACGGCGCTCGTTATGGCCGGTCATCACCGTCATGTCTTGCAGGTGGCAGTGACCACCTTCCTCACAGACCGGGCAGTCGTGGGGGTGGTTGGTCATCAGCCATTCGACGACGCTGGCGCGAAACACTTTCGCTTCTTCGTCGTCGATGGAGATCCAGCTGCCGTCGGTGGCGGGGGTCATGCAGGACATGACGATCCGACCACGCTTGTCATTTTCGTCGGTGTACTGCTTGACCGCGCACTGGCGGCAAGCGCCAACGCTGCCAAGGGCGGGGTGCCAGCAGAAATAAGGAATGTCGAGGCCCAGCGACAGACATGCCTGTAACAGGTTGTCTGCGCCATCGACTTCGAGCTCTTTGCCGTCTACGTGGATAGTGGCCATGGTTCAAAGTTCTTCGTTGGCCCGGTGTCAGCGGGCGTGGCTAATGGAATCTTGTTATTCGTCCGAATCCAAACAGCCTCGGTGAAAAGGCGTCATCGGACGAAAGGCGAAGGGCACGGACCCTTCGCCTTGTTAAGCGTCGTTACGCGCCGACCATGGTCGGCGTGACCACCTGATTGAGATCCCCGGCGCGCGTTGGCGCGATGCCGGCCTCGAATTCAGGGCGGAAATATTTGATCGCGCTGCCCAGCGGTTCCACGGCACCCGGTGCGTGAGCACAGAAGGTCTTGCCTGGACCGAGGAAGCCCACCAGGCCCAGCAGGGTCTCGATGTCCCCGGCCTGGCCTTCGCCGTTTTCAATGGCCCGCAGCAGCTTGACGCTCCAGGGCAGGCCATCGCGGCAAGGGGTGCAGAAACCGCACGACTCACGGGAGAAGAACTCTTCCATGTTGCGCAGCAGGGACACCATGTTGACGCTATCGTCCACCGCCATCGCCAGGCCGGTGCCCATGCGGGTGCCCACCTTGGCGATGCCGCCGGCATACATTTGTGCGTCCAGGTGCTCCGGCAGGAGGAAACCGGTACCGGCGCCGCCAGGCTGCCAGCACTTGAGCGTGTAGCCGTCGCGCATGCCACCGGCATAGTCTTCGAACAGCTCACGACCGGTGATGCCGAACGGCAGCTCCCACAGGCCAGGATTCTTGACCTTGCCGGAGAAGCCCATGAGCTTGGTGCCCATGTCTTCGCTGCCGTCGCGGGCCAGGGATTTGTACCAGTCGACGCCGTCGGCAATGATCGCCGGCACGTTGCACAGGGTCTCGACGTTGTTCACGCAGGTCGGTTTGCCCCACACGCCCACGGCCGCAGGGAAGGGCGGCTTGGAGCGCGGATTGGCGCGGCGGCCTTCGAGGGAGTTGATCAGCGCGGTTTCTTCACCGCAGATGTAGCGTCCGGCGCCGGTGTGGACGAACAGTTCGAAATCGAAGCCGCTGCCCAGGATGTTCTTGCCCAACAGGCCGGCGGCCTTGGCTTCTTCCACGGCACGGTTCAGGTGCTTGGCGGCGGTGGTGTATTCGCCACGCAGGAAGATGTAGCCCCGGTAGGTCTTCAGCGCACGGGCACTGATCAGCATGCCTTCGATCAGCAGATGGGGCAGTTGCTCCATCAGCATGCGGTCTTTCCAGGTGTTGGGTTCCATTTCATCCGCGTTGCACAGCAGGTAGCGGATGTTGATGGATTCGTCCTTGGGCATCAGGCCCCACTTCACGCCAGTGGGGAAGCCCGCGCCGCCACGGCCTTTAAGGCCGGAGTCTTTCACGGTCTGGACGATGTCGTCCTGGGCCATGTCGATGAACGCTTTGCGCGCGGCGGCGTAACCGTTCTTGGCCTGGTATTCGTCCAGCCACACCGCTTCGCCGTCGTCACGCAGACGCCAGGTCAGGGGATGGGTTTCGGCCGAGCGCTGGATGCGGTTGGCGGGCCCGAAGGAAGTCAGGGTCATACGTAGCCCTCCAGCAGTTTGGCGACGCCAGCGGGTGCAACGTCACCGAAGGTGTCGTCGTCGATCATCAGCGCCGGTGCCTTGTCGCAGTTGCCCAGGCAGCACACCGGCAGCAGCGTGAAGCGGCCGTCGGCAGTGGTCTGGCCCAGGCCGATGCCCAGCTTGCTCTGGATTTCGCTGACCACCGATTCGTGGCCGCCGATGTAGCAGACCATGCTGTCGCAGACGCGAATGATGTGTCGGCCCACAGGCTGGCGGAAAATCTGGCTGTAGAAGGTGGCGACGCCTTCTACGTCGCTGGCCGGGATGCCGAGGATCTCGCCGATGGCGTAGAGCGCGCCATCGGGCACCCAGCCACGTTCCTTCTGAACGATCTTCAGGGCTTCGATCGACGCCGCGCGCGGGTCTTCGTAGTGATGCAGCTCGTGCTCGATGGCCGAGCGCTCGGTTTCGCTCAGGGCGAAACGGTCTGTCTGGATAAGCGTGCTGTTCATGCTTAGCGGTCCACGTCGGCCATAACGAAATCGATACTACCCAGGTACGCGATCAAGTCCGCGACCATGCTGCCTTTGATCACCGAAGGGATCTGCTGCAGGTGCGGGTAGCTTGGGGTGCGAATCCGGGTGCGGTAGCTCATGGTGCCGCCGTCGCTCGTCAGGTAATAACTATTGATGCCCTTGGTCGCTTCGATCATCTGGAAGGATTCGTTGGCCGGCATGACCGGGCCCCACGAAACTTGCAGGAAGTGCGTGATCAAGGTCTCGATGTGTTGCAGCGTGCGCTCTTTGGGCGGCGGCGTGGTCAGCGGGTGATCCGCCTTGTACGGGCCTTCCGGCATGTTGCGCAGGCATTGGTCGATGATTTTGATGCTCTGGCGCATTTCCTCGACGCGAACCATGCAGCGGTCGTAGGCATCGCCATTGACCGCCAGCGGGACTTCGAATTCGAAGTTTTCATAACCGGAGTAAGGGCGTGCCTTGCGCAGGTCGAAGTCGCAACCGGTGGAACGCAGGCCGGCACCGGTGACACCCCATTCCAGGGCTTCCTTGGTGTTGTAGGCGGCGACCCCGACGGTACGACCCTTGAGGATGCTGTTCTGCAAGGCGGCCTTGGTGTATTCGTCCAAGCGCTTGGGCATCCACTCGACGAAGTCCTTGACCAGTTTCTCCCAACCACGGGGCAGGTCGTGGGCAACGCCACCGATGCGGTACCAGGCCGGGTGCAGGCGGAAACCGGTGATGGCTTCGATCACCGTGTAGGCCTTCTGGCGGTCGGTGAAGGTGAAGAACACCGGGGTCATGGCGCCCACGTCCTGGATGTAGGTGCCCAGGAACAACAGGTGGCTGGTGATACGGAAGAACTCGGCCATCATGATGCGGATGACGTCGACCTTCTCCGGCACCTTGATCCCGGCCAGTTTCTCGACCGAAAGCACGTATGGCAGGTTGTTCATCACCCCGCCGAGGTAATCGATGCGGTCGGTATAAGGGATGTAGCTGTGCCAGGACTGGCGCTCGCCCATCTTCTCGGCACCACGGTGGTGGTAGCCGATGTCCGGGACGCAATCGACAATCTCTTCGCCATCGAGCTGCAGGATGATGCGGAACGCACCGTGGGCAGAAGGGTGGTTCGGGCCCAGGTTGAGGAACATGTAGTCCTCGTTCGCGCCCGAACGCTTCATGCCCCAGTCTTCAGGCTTGAAACGTGCAGATTCTTCCTCGAGCTGTTGCTTGGCCAGGGTCAGGCTGAACGGGTCGAATTCGGTGGCACGGGCCGGGAAGTCCTTGCGCAGCGGGTGACCTTCCCAGGTCGGCGGCATCATGATGCGGGTCAGGTGCGGGTGGCCGGGGAAGTCGATCCCGAACATGTCCCACACTTCGCGTTCGTACCAGTTGGCGTTCGGCCAGATACCGGTCACGGTCGGCATGCTCAGGTCGCTCTCGGATAAAGCGACCTTGATCATTACGTCACTATTACGCTCGATCGACAGCAGGTGATAGAACACGGTGAAGTCGACGCCGTCGGGCAGCCCTTGGCGCTTGGTGCGCAGGCGCTCGTCCACGCCGTGCAGGTCATAGAGCATGACGTACGGCTTGGGCAGGTTGCGCAGGAAGGTCAGGACTTCGACGAGTTTGGCGCGGGCAACCCAAAGCACCGGCATGCCGGTGCGGGTCGGCTGGGCGGTGAACGCCTCGGGGCCAAAACGGTTGTTCAGTTCGACGACCACATCCTGGTCGTCTGCCTTGTAAGGCGGGATGTACAGAGCACTGCCTGTAGTCATGGTTATTTATCGCTTTCGGTCAACGTAAAGAATGAAGCCAGGTTCTCGTTTCTATGGAAGGAACAGAGCTGGATCAGACTTCGTCGGGGCTGCGCAGGTTGGTGACTGCGATACGCTGTTCGCGGCGCTGTTCCTTTTGCGATGGCATCTCGGCGCGATAGACGCCTTGATCACCAACGACCCAGGACAGTGGGCGACGCTCCTGGCCAATCGACTCTTGCAACAGCATCAAGCCTTGCAGGAACGCTTCAGGGCGAGGCGGGCAGCCGGGCACGTAGACGTCCACGGGCAGGAACTTGTCCACCCCTTGAACGACGGAGTAGATGTCGTACATGCCACCGGAGTTGGCGCACGAACCCATGGAGATAACCCACTTCGGCTCGAGCATTTGCTCGTAGAGACGCTGGATGATCGGCGCCATCTTGATGAAGCAGGTACCGGCGATAACCATGAAGTCCGCCTGGCGTGGCGATGCCCGGATCACTTCGGCGCCAAAGCGCGCGATGTCGTGGGGCGCCGTGAAGGCGGTGGTCATTTCCACGTAGCAGCACGAAAGGCCGAAGTTGTACGGCCACAGGGAGTTCTTGCGACCCCAGTTGACCGTGCTGTTCAGCACGTCTTCGAGCTTGCCCATGAAGATGTTTTTGTGGACTTGATCTTCTAACGGATCAGCGACGGTTTCCCGCTCGCCGATCGGATACTGCTCGTTAGGAGCATCGGGGTCGATCCTGGTGAGATTGTATTGCATTGCCAAAGCCTCATTGTTTCAGCTTCGCTTGCCGCTTGCGCCGAGCTTCCGGAGCCCAATCAAGTGCCCCCACCCGGTAAAGGTAGACAAGACCTGCCAACAGAATTGCTATGAAAACGAGAGCTTCGACGAATCCGGTCCAGCCGCTTTCGCGGACGGACACAGACCATGCAAAGAGAAAGAGGGCTTCGATATCGAAGATCACGAAGAGCATCGCGACCAGATAGAATTTGGCTGAGAGCCGCAAGCGGGCGCCACCGGTAGGTAGCATGCCGGACTCGAACGGTTCGTTTTTGCTGCGGCCCCAGGCTCGTGACCCAAGGAGGCTCGACACACCGAGCATGAAGGCACACAGGCCGACGACGCCCAGAAGGAAAATGGCAAAGCCCCAGTTGTGGGCCATGAGTCCTGTCGCTTCGGGCATGCTGGAAATCCTTAACAGAGAGCAAAGGTCTCTGAGCTTGAAAAGAAATAACGCAGTGACGATATGTCGCAGCAATCAATCGCGGTGATTTTATGGCTAAACACCGGGCAAGTAAAATTCCTATAGCGAAATTATTTATTGGAATAAGGACATAGCACACCTCCGGAGCCCCGCGACCCCGGCCTGGCGGGCATTGGCGGTGGATTCATCAATAATATTTCGCTTCGAATGTAACAATGGCCACGCCTTTCAAATGATAATTATTATTGTTTGGGTGGGCTTTCGCCTGGAACCTTCAAGTAATGACTGAGAACTTGTCTTACATGGCCGCTACTGAACTCGTCGGCGCCGGCCGTTTTACTCTTTTTCTGACTGCCCGATACTGCGTTCGATCAATTTTTTTATCAGTTTGCTGATCCTTGTGGGAGCGGGCTTGCTCGCGAAGAGGGCGGGTCAGAAACGCATCTGTCAGCTGACACACCGTTTTCGCGAGCAAGCCCGCTCCCACAGGGTAATGCTGTGCACTTAAGGCAATCGACAAAACCCGTGGCGAGGGAGCTTGCTCCCGCTGGGCCGCGAAGCGGCCCCAAAACCTGCCAGATGCGGAGCATCAGACACGCCGCACCCGCCGGTTTACGACTGCTTCGCAGCCGAGCGGGAGCAATCTCTGGCCACAGGTCCATCATCTTTCTTAAATGACCAGCATTAGCTCCCACAGAGGGGTGTGTTGTCTGTCAAAGCGTAGGCGAAAAAAAGCCCCGAACCAGTCGGGGCGTCAGATCGTCGGCTTTGCGGTTAGCTTTTATTCGGTCCGCAAGGGCCGTTTGCGTCGTGGATCAGTGGAACTGTTCTTCTTCGGTCGAACCGGTCAGTGCAGTCACCGACGAGGTGCCGCCCTGGATTACGGTGGTCATGTCGTCGAAGTAGCCGGTGCCCACTTCCTGCTGGTGAGCCACGAAGGTGTAACCCTTGGCGGCGTCGGCGAATTCCTGCTCTTGCAGCTTCACGTAGGCGGTCATGTCGTTGCGAGCGTAGTCGTGCGCCAGGTTGAACATGCTGTGCCACATGTTGTGGATGCCGGCCAGGGTGATGAACTGGTGCTTGTAGCCCATGGCGGACAGTTCGCGCTGGAACTTGGCGATGGTCGCGTCGTCCAGGTTTTTCTTCCAGTTGAAGGAAGGCGAGCAGTTGTACGACAGCAGTTGGTCCGGGTATTCCTTCTTGATCGCTTCGGCGAAGCGACGGGCTTCGTCCAGGTCCGGCTTGGCGGTTTCGCACCAGATCAGGTCGGCGTACGGCGCGTAGGCCAGGCCGCGGGCGATGGCCTGGTCGAGACCGGCGCGCACCTTGTAGAAGCCTTCCTGGGTGCGGGTGCCCGTCACGAATGGCTGGTCGTACGGGTCGCAGTCGGAGGTCAGCAGGTCAGCGGCGTTGGCGTCGGTACGGGCCAGGATGATGGTCGGTACACCGGCAACGTCGGCGGCCAGACGGGCAGCGGTCAGTTTTTGCACGGCTTCCTGGGTTGGAACCAGTACCTTGCCGCCCATGTGGCCGCACTTCTTCACCGAAGCCAGCTGGTCTTCGAAGTGAACGCCGGCGGCGCCTGCTTCGATCATGCTTTTCATCAGCTCGTAGGCGTTCAACACGCCGCCGAAACCGGCTTCAGCGTCAGCCACGATCGGCGCGAAGTAGTCGATGTAGCCTTCGTCGCCCGGGTTCTTGCCGGCTTTCCACTGGATCTGGTCGGCACGACGGAACGAGTTGTTGATGCGCTTGACCACGGTTGGAACCGAATCCACCGGGTACAGCGATTGGTCGGGGTACATCGATTCGGCGGAGTTGTTGTCCGCAGCCACTTGCCAGCCCGACAGGTAGATCGCCTGGATACCCGCCTTGACTTGTTGCACGGCCTGGCCGCCGGTCAGGGCGCCCATGCAGTTGACGAAATCTTTCTCGGGGCGGAAGGATGGCTTGGCGCCCTGGGTCACCAGGTTCCACAGCTTCTCGGCGCCCAGTTTCGCAAGGGTGTGCTCAGGTTGAACCGAGCCACGCAGACGGACGACGTCAGCAGCGGAATAGTTGCGCTTCACGCCTTTCCAGCGCGGGTTTTCAGCCCAGTCTTTTTCAAGGGCTGCAATTTGCTGTTCGCGTGTCAGTGCCATGGAGATAAACCTCGTCGCATAGGTCTGGGGTGGAAAATTCCTTGCTCCTGCCGACTGCCATCAAAGGCGGGTAAGGCGGCTCGCTGGCCAGGGGGCCGGGCGCACAAGTCGGTTGAGGCGAGGAGGCGACGGGATGAACGATGGGCTCGAGGGGAAAGTGAGCAGGTAGAGGCGAACTGCGGGCGCATTCGGGCGTCGTGGGCCTTCATACGAACTCAGAGTGATGCCGGGTTACCTAGTTACGCTTCCGTCCCTCGGGACAACTTCGTTCCAGTCGCAACCTCGTCAAACACACCTTGTGGGCGGTACAGACACGAATCGGCTCGCAGGGTAGTTGCAAGCGTCGACCCGAAGGCCCTTGCCAGGGCCCCTGATTAGCGGGAGCGAGGCCATCATGCCTTCGGTTTTTTGCCTCGTCAAACGTTTTGTAGTGCTTTTTTTATAGCACTACATCTTTGGTCTAATACGACTCATCAGTCAGTTTTTGGTGCTTCAGTTCAGGGTATCGACCTTGACCCGTAAAATCATGTCGTCCCGGCCTTGGGTCGAGTAGCTGCGGGTCAGACCCTGTTTGTCGGCCTGGTTCTGCCGATTCACGCCGGCCAGGGTGATCCATTCTCCCAGGCGCCCGCTGACCGTTGTGTCGGTACTCTGAATGTTCACTACATCGGGACGTTCCTGGCTCATGCGGTCACGGTTGGTACTGATGCTCAGATGAACGGTCTCGCCGGTGACGCTGGCGGTGACATAGAAACCCTGGGTGACGTTGCGGTATTCAGTCTGGCTTTGCATGCGGCCGTAGTTGTCAGTCTGATTGCTGGTGAATGGCACGCTTTGGCCGACCTGGATCAGTGCGGGCTGGCCTTCACTGGCTTGTACCTGCTGCACGCCGCCCTCACGGCTGACGGTGCTGCGGTTGATGATGCGGGTCTGGCTGGGGGCGGCGCCGTTGATCGAGTAGCCCTGGTCGCCTTGCAGGTTGTTTTCGTTGGTGTCGACGGTGATCAACAAGCGCTTGGGGGCGGTGTCCAGTTGGGCGAGGAACTGCCTCAGCTCTTCGATCTTGCCGGGCTCGGCATTGACGATCAGTTGGTTGCCGTAGGCGCTGACCTGGCCGTCCTTGCCGATGAAGTTCTGCGCCACCGGCAGCAGGTCTGCGCTGGTGCGGTAGTTCAGTGGCACGACTTGCGTGTCGGCCATGACCGCCAGGCTGCAGCCGAGCAGCAGGGTGGTCAGCAGGGTGCGTAAGGACATGTCCATTTCTCCGCGAGACAAAGGCTTGATATTGCCAGTTTGTCGGCCCCGGTTGGGGCAAGTTGAATGGTAGACGGCAAAACGCCCCGGCATCGAAGGATGGCGGGGCGTTCTGGTGTGCTGCGCAGTTGTGGCGAGGGAGCTTGCTCCCGTTGGGTCGCGAAGCGGCCCCAAAATAGAAGGGCCGCTACGCAGCCCAGCGGGAGCAAGCTCCCTCGCCACAGGATATTGCGTTGCTGCTTCCAGCGGGTGTCAGGCCGAATGCCGCACCATGTCCACGTGAGGAATCCCGGCTTCCAGGAATTCCTCGCTGACCACCGCAAAGCCCAGCCGCTCATAGAACGGCGTGGCATGCACCTGGGCGCTGAGCATCTGCTGCTTGAGCCCGCGTTTCTCGGCTTCGGTAATCACGGCGTGCATCAGCGCGTCGCCCACCTTCAGCCCGCGCCAGTCCTTGAGGACCGAGACGCGACCGACATGGCCATCGGTCAGCAGGCGCGCGGTGCCGATGGGAAAGTCACCCTCGAACGCCAGGAAGTGCACGGCCCCCTGGTCGTCGGCATCCCATTCCAGCTCGGGCGGGACGGACTGTTCGGCAATGAACACGGTCTCACGAATGCGCCGGATCTCGGCGTTATCCTTTTGCCAGTCTGCGACACGAACGTGGATTTTATTCATCGGCGAACCCCAGGCTGCCTTGCTTGACCAGCTCGCAGATCAGGCCGCGACCGTCTTCATCGGCCAGCCATGGGCCGAGGTTCTCGATGTGCAGGGCGTCGGCGGCGCAGATCATTTTCAACAGCTCGCGCAGCTTGCCCGGCAGGTAGCGGCTCTGGCCGCTGGCGAACAGCAGCAGGTCATCATCGACTTCCGACCAGGCCAGGCGGGCACTCGGGTTGCGGATGATCACCGCGCCTTGCTCCAGGCCGGCCAGCAGATCGTCTTCTTCCAGCTCTGGGCCCACTACCAGTTCCGGGTAGCGCGGTTCGGTCATGAACTGGCCGAACCAGGTCAGCAGCAAGCGCTCGTCGCTCATGTGCTCGGCCAGCAAACCCTTGAGGCGGTCGAGGGCGTCGTGCTGGATCTGGTGCGGGTCGGCGACCGGGCGGGCGTCGGCGTCGGTGTAGCGTTCTTCGTCCGGCAGGAACTGGCTGAGGAAGTCGGTGAAGTGGGTCAGCACTTCGGCGGCGCTCGGTGCGCGGAAGCCCACCGAGTAAGTCATGCAGTCATCCACGGCCACGCCGCAATGGGCCAGGCGCGGCGGCAGGTAGAGCATGTCGCCCGGTTCCAGGGTCCACTCGTCGGTGGCCTCGAAGTCGGCGAGGATGCGCAGGTCGGCGTGCTCCAGCAGCGGGCTTTCGGAGTTGCACATCTGGCCGATTTTCCAGTTGCGCTTGCCATGGCCCTGCAGCAGGAACACGTCGTAGTTATCGAAATGCGGACCCACGCTGCCACCCGGGGCGGCGAAGCTGATCATCACATCGTCGATGCGCCAGCTCGGCAGGAAGCGGAAGTGCTCCAGCAGTTCGCTGACTTCCGGCACGAATTGATCGACAGCCTGCACCAGCAGTGTCCACTCGCGCTCCGGCAGCTTGCTGAATTCGTCTTCGGCGAACGGGCCGCGACGCAATTCCCAAGGGCGTTCGCCGTGTTCGATCACCAGGCGCGACTCGACTTCTTCTTCCAGGGCCAGGCCAGCCAGTTCATCGGCGTCGATCGGGCTTTCGAAGTCAGGAATCGCCTGACGGATCAGCAATGGTTTTTTCTGCCAGTAGTCGCGCAGGAACTCCCGTGCCGTGATGCCGCCCAGAAGTTGCAGTGGAATGTCAGGATTCATGTGTAACCTATTGAAAAAATATACTTTTCAGACGCGAATAAAAACGCCCGGCGCGGCCGGGCGTCTCAAAGGTAAAAGCCGTGGATCAGATGCGCTTGGCTTGTGCCGCTGCGTTGCCGATGTAGCTGGCCGGCGTAAGCTTCTTCAGCTCTTCGCGGGCTTGGGCCGGCATGTCCAGGCCATCGATGAAAGTCTGCAACGCTTCAGGGCTGATGCCCTTGCCACGGGTCAGTTCTTTCAGCTTTTCATACGGGTTTTCGATGTTGTAGCGACGCATCACGGTCTGGATCGGCTCAGCCAGGACTTCCCAGCAGGCGTCCAGGTCGGCGGCGATTTTCTGCTCGTTCAGTTCCAGCTTGCTGATGCCCTTGAGGCTGGCTTCGTAGGCAATGACGCTGTGGGCAAAACCGACGCCCAGGTTGCGCAGCACGGTGGAGTCGGTCAAGTCGCGCTGCCAGCGGGAGATCGGCAGTTTGCTCGCCAGGTGCTGGAACAATGCGTTGGCGATGCCCAGGTTGCCTTCGGAGTTTTCGAAGTCGATCGGGTTGACCTTGTGCGGCATGGTCGACGAACCGATTTCGCCGGCGATGGTGCGCTGCTTGAAGTAACCCAGGGAAATGTAGCCCCAGATGTCGCGGTCGAAGTCGATCAGGATGGTGTTGAAGCGCGCGATCGCATCGAACAGCTCGGCAATGTAGTCGTGGGGTTCGATCTGAGTGGTGTACGGGTTGAAGCTCAGGCCCAGCTCGTCTTCGATGAAGGCGCGGGCGTTGGCTTCCCAGTCGATGTCCGGGTAGGCCGACAGGTGGGCGTTGTAGTTGCCCACTGCGCCGTTGATCTTGCCCAACAGTGGCACGGCGGCGACTTGGGCGATCTGGCGCTCCAGGCGGTAGACCACGTTCGCCAGTTCCTTGCCCAGGGTGGTCGGCGAAGCCGGCTGGCCGTGGGTGCGCGACAGCATCGGGACGTCGGCGAAGCGGATCGCCAGTTCACGGATGGCCTGCGCGGTCTGGCGCATCAGCGGCAGCATCACCTCATCACGGCCTTCGCGCAGCATCAGCGCGTGGGACAGGTTGTTGATGTCCTCGCTGGTGCAGGCAAAGTGGATGAACTCGCTGACGTTGGCCAGTTCCGGCAGCTTGGCCGCCTGCTCCTTGAGCAGGTATTCGATGGCCTTGACGTCGTGGTTTGTGGTGCGCTCGATCTCTTTCACACGCTCGGCGTGCTCCAGCGCAAAATTGTCCGCCAGGGTGTTCAGTACCGCGTTGGCTTCGGCGGAAAACGCCGGCACTTCGCTGATACCAGGGTGGGCGGCCAGGCGCTGGAGCCAGCGCACTTCAACCAGGACGCGGGCACGGATCAGGCCGTACTCGCTGAAAATCGGGCGCAGGGCCTGGGTTTTGCCGGCGTAGCGGCCGTCAACAGGGGAAACCGCAGTGAGCGAAGAGAGCTGCATGGGGTGTTCTCGGACAGTCGGGCAACGAAATGGGGCGCGTATCATACATGAAATCCATCGCCGGTCCGTCGCCAACTGACCGGCGTATTACGCGTAACGAGATAAAGCTGTCATGTGGCGAGGGAGCTTGCTCCCGCTGGGCTGCAAAACAGCCCTCAAAAATCCACAAAAAAACCGGTCGAGGCGATTTATTCGCTGCGCATCAACGGGTAAAGCTCCTTGAGCAATTTGCGCCGGCTGATCACCAGTTGCCAGCGATGACCACCCAGTTGCCGCCACAGGCGTGCCGAGCGAATCCCGGCCAGCAACAGCGCGCGAATTTTCGAGGCATTGCTCGGCTGCTGCAGGTTGCGCATGTCGCCATGCACCTGGATGCGTTGGCGCAAGGTGCTCAGGGTGTCCTGGTACAGCGCGCCGCAGGCGGCAATGACGTTTTCGTGAGACGGGCCGAAGTGCTCGACCTGGGACTGGATCTGCGGCAAGCGTTTGCCGATGGTGTCCAGCAGGTCGTCGCGCTTGGCCAACTGGCGCTCCAGGCCCAGCATCGACAGGGCGTAGCGCAGCGGTTCGCGTTGCAGGGCGCTGGGATCGCGCTCCAAGGCGCCGACCAGCGCGCGGTAACCCTCGCGCAGGTTTAGGTCATCGCCGCCGTATACCTCCAGGGTGTCCTTGGGGTCGCGAACCAGCAGGCTGCCGAGCATGCAGCCCACGCCCGCTTCGGTGGCCTGGCCGGTCTTGGCAATCCTGTCCACCAGCACGGCGGCGAGAAACACACCGCCCAATGCCGTCAGCTGTTCCTGGATAGGCGTCATGCCTTGCTGCTCCAGGGCTCGGCGACTTCGATCACGCCGCCGCCCAGGCAGATTTCGCCGTCATAGAACACGACGGACTGGCCGGGCGTGACCGCCCGTTGCGGGTCGTCGAACGTAGCGCGATAGCCCGTGGCGGTTTTTTCCAGCGTGCATGGCTGGTCGCTCTGGCGATAGCGGACCTTGGCCGTCAGGCGACGCGGTTCGCTCAGATCGACCGGGTTGACCCAATAGATGTCGGAGGCGAGCAGGGCGCGGGAAAACAACCAAGGATGGTCGTTGCCTTGGCCGACGATCAGCTCGTTGTGCTCCAGGTCCTTGATCAGCACGTACCACGGCTCTTCACCGGCGTCCTTCAGCCCGCCGATGCCCAGGCCCTGGCGCTGGCCGATGGTGTGGTACATCAGGCCATGGTGGCGGCCGATGACCTCGCCTTCGGTGGTCTTGATCTCGCCTGGCTGGGCCGGCAGGTATTGCTTGAGGAAGTCGCTGAAGCGGCGCTCGCCAATGAAGCAGATGCCGGTGGAGTCTTTCTTCTTGGCGGTGGCGAGCTCGTGTTTTTCGGCAATCGCACGCACTTCAGGCTTTTCCAGCTCGCCTACCGGGAACAGGGTCTTGGCGATCTGTTCGCCGCCGACGGCATGCAGGAAGTAGCTCTGGTCCTTGTTCGGGTCCAGGCCCTTGAGCAGCTCGGTGCGCCCATCGATGTCACGGCGGCGCACGTAGTGGCCGGTGGCGATCAGGTCGGCACCCAGCATCATGGCGTAGTCGAGGAACGCCTTGAACTTGATCTCGCGGTTGCAGAGGATGTCAGGGTTCGGCGTGCGACCGGCCTTGTATTCGGCCAGGAAGTGCTCGAACACGTTGTCCCAGTACTCGGCGGCGAAGTTGGCGGTGTGCAGTTTGATGCCGATCTTGTCGCACACGGCCTGGGCGTCCGCGAGGTCGTCCATGGCGGTGCAGTATTCGGTTCCGTCGTCTTCTTCCCAGTTCTTCATGAACAGGCCTTCCACCTCATAACCCTGCTCGATCAGCAGAAGGGCGGAAACGGAAGAGTCCACGCCGCCGGACATGCCGACAATGACGCGCTTCTTGGATGTGTCAGAAGGGGCTGGATCACGCATGGGAATTTATGAGTGTCTTGAAAAAGGACGCGATTCTATCAGGCCCGGGCGCGCAAGGCTAAAGAGAAGGACGGATCAGCGCCAGGCTGTGGCGATGGCCGGCCAGGTAATCGTCGATGCAGCGGATGATCAGCTCGCTGCGCCAATGATCGCGCTGTCCGAGCAGTTCGTCGTGACTTAGCCACTTGGCGCCGAGAATGCCGTCGTCCAGTTGATAGTCGGGGCGATGGTTCAAGGCCTTGGCGGCAAAACACACGCGCTGGTAGGTGACGCCATTACTGGGGGCGGTGTACAGGTAGATGCCCACCACGTCCGTGGGTTCGACGTCCCAGCCGGTTTCTTCCAGGGTTTCGCGCACGGCCGCTTCGATCAGTGTTTCGTCAGGGTCCAGGTGGCCGGCAGGCTGGTTGAGCACCGCGCGTCCGCCCTTGGACTCTTCCACCATGAGGAAGCGGCCGTTGTCTTCGACGATGGTGGCGACGGTGATGTGGGGTTGCCAGTTCATGGGAGTCCTTATCTTGAAATTGGAATGCAGGCCGCTGTGGGCAGAGCTTGCTCGCAATAGCAACGGGTTACTCGATATTAAACGAATGATGAATCGCCGTCCCGAGCAAACTCCCATGCAGGTGATTGAGTCCTCCTGTCAGTGACCTGAATGTTGAGTTCAATTGCCCTTCTGGGCGCTAAGCAAGGTATGGCTATTCCTACAGAGCGATGCATATCGCATTCGGATAGTATTTGTCGAGGTAAGGAAAGTCTCGTAGGTCACAAAGTTTGCCTGTGCCTGCAAATGATCTGATTGTAATGGTTACCTGTTTTTTTGAAGTGTCGTGGTCAAATTCGATGATGGCAGTTGCGTCCGAAAACCCATCTTCTATCGTCAGGGTCGTTACGCCAGGTGGATAGCTTTTGTCCGGTGTCAGGTAGAAGTCGGTAGACATCGTCCCAACGAGCTTGTTAATTTTTTGTATTTCTCCTGGTGGGTATTCTTGGTATACGTCGCAGCCTGAAAGATAGAGCGTGACGTTACCTAGAAAAGAAAATCTGTCCGTGGGGTTGATAACGACTTGTAGGGCCTTTTTTTTCGGGGCAGGAAGCACGGGGCTGGTTGAAGGATGTTTGACGGCCTGGTCGTTGATTTGGATCGCGAGCCATTCGACCTTGTCTGACTGTTGGTCGAATTTTTTACCGGGTCTGTGCATTTCAAGTTGAATTAACCCTGGAAAGTCCTCGAAGACAATAGAGGGAGCCCTGACGCTTGCGCCGGGTGAGTTGGTTGAATAGATAACTTGATTTCCGAATTTGTTTAAATTGAATGTGTAGGTGGTGTCTGGGCTTGTAAAGGTTAGTTGTTGTGTGGTGGGGATGTAGTTATATATCTGTCCATGGCGATTGGGGCGGATGTCTGTAGAGCAGCGTAGGGCGTAATGGTCGGGAAATTCCTCTATTTTAGGGTATTCAAAAGGCTCATCAAGGCCCTCTCTCCTGAATAGGGTGGGAGAGCCTCGCAGTGGTTGGAGGTCTAAATTCCCAATGGTGAAGGGTATTTGAGCGTTCATAATGACTTGCGCAGTCTTTTTCACGGTGTATTTCCTCAGTCTATGAGTCAGGTAGTGAGTTTTAAGTGCGTGTTTTTCGCTGAAAACTCAAACTATCTAGGAAGGACTGCTATCGCTACGTAGCCGATGTAAGCAATCCGGTTTCGCTCACTTGAGGTCGATACACCTGCAGGCAATCAGAATGACGCCTGATCTGACTCTCTCTCGTTCTCTTGCCGAGACATCTCGCATCCAGCAAGCGTTGAAGAGGCATGTTCGGGGCACGCCGTGGCTTCCAACGCTCATGGTTTACTTCATGCGCCTTCAGTGAAGAGGGCGTACTTAGAACGATGTCGTTAAGCCTAGGTTTTGTCTTGATTCTGTCAAGCAGGTTTCTTGGTCCGGACTTAAGATGCCGCACATAAAAAATGCCCGTATCTTGCGATACGGGCATTTTCTCGTCAGGCCAAAAAGGGCTGGGTCACACAGGCCAGCATGAGCAGCCTACGAAACCCGCCTTACGCCCTTACACCAGCGCAGCAATCGCCGCGTTGAAGGTGCTGCTTGGGCGCATGGCCTTGCTGGTCAGCTCTGGGTTGGCGAAGTAGTAACCGCCGATGTCCACTGGTTTGCCTTGGACGGCGTTGAGTTCGGCAACGATTTTCTCTTCGTTGTCGGTCAGCGTCTTGGCCAGGGTCGCGAACTGGGCCTTGAGGGCAGCGTCGTCGTTTTGGGCGGCCAGTGCCTGGGCCCAGAACAGGGTCAGGTAGAAATGGCTGCCGCGGTTGTCAATACCGCCGACCTTGCGCGAAGGCGACTTGTTGCGATCCAGGAATTCGCCAGTGGCTTGGTCCAGGGTCTTGGCCAGTACCAACGCTTTAGGATTGTTGTACGTCACGCCCAGGTGTTCCAGGGATGCGGCCAGGGCCAGGAACTCGCCCAGGGAATCCCAGCGCAGGAAGTTTTCTTCCAGCAACTGTTGGACGTGCTTGGGTGCCGAGCCGCCAGCGCCGGTTTCGAACAGGCCGCCGCCGTTCATCAGCGGCACGATGGACAGCATCTTGGCGCTGGTGCCCAGTTCCATGATCGGGAACAGGTCGGTCAGGTAGTCGCGCAACACGTTGCCGGTCACCGAAATGGTGTCCTTGCCTTCGCGAGTGCGGGCCAGGGTGTACTTCATCGCGTCGACCGGCGACATGATGCGAATTTCCAGGCCAGCGGTGTCGTGGTCCTTCAGGTAAGTCTGGACCTTTTCGATCACTACGCCGTCATGGGCGCGCATTGGGTCCAGCCAGAAGATTGCCGGAGTGCTGCTGGCGCGGGCACGGTTGACGGCCAGCTTGACCCAATCCTGGATCGGCGCGTCTTTGGTCTGGCACATGCGGAAGATGTCGCCAGCCTCGACGTTCTGCTCCAGCAGGGTGCGGCCGGTGCTGTCCGAAACCCGTACAACGCCGTCGGCCTTGATCTGGAAGGTCTTGTCGTGGGAGCCGTATTCTTCGGCTTTCTTCGCCATCAGGCCGACGTTCGGCACGCTGCCCATGGTGGTTGGGTCGAAGGCGCCGTGTTGCTTGCAGTCTTCGATCACCGCCTGGTAGATGGTGGCGTAGCAGCGATCCGGGATCACAGCCTTGGTGTCGTGCAACTGGCCATCGGTGCCCCACATCTTGCCGGAGTCACGGATCATGGCCGGCATCGAGGCGTCGACGATAACGTCGCTCGGCACGTGCAGGTTGGTGATGCCTTTGTCGGAGTTGACCATCGCCAGGGATGGACGCGCCGCGTAGACTGCCTGGATATCGGCTTCGATCTGCGCCTGCTGCTCGGCCGGCAGGGCCTTGATGCGGGCGTACAGGTCGCCGATGCCGTTGTTCAGGTTGAAGCCGATCTGCTCCAGCACTTGGGCGTGCTTGGCCAGGGCGTCTTTATAGAACTCGGCAACGATCTGGCCGAACATGATCGGGTCGGAGACCTTCATCATGGTCGCCTTGAGGTGAACCGACAGCAGCACGCCTTTTTGCTTGGCGTCTTCGATTTCAGCGGCGATGAAGTCGCGCAGGGCCTTTTTGCTCAGCACGGCGCAGTCGAGGATCTCACCGGCTTGTACGGTGGTCTTTTCCTTCAGGACAGTGGCAGTGCCGTCCTGGGCGATCAGCTCGATTTTCACGCTGCCGGCGGCGTCGATCAGGGCGGCTTTTTCGCTGCCGTAGAAGTCGCCGGTGCTCATGTGGGCCACGTGGGACTTGGAGTCGGCTGCCCAGGCGCCCATCTTGTGCGGGTGCTTGCGGGCGTAGTTCTTGACCGACAGTGGCGCGCGGCGGTCGGAGTTGCCTTCGCGCAGGACCGGGTTCACGGCGCTGCCCTTGATCTTGTCGTAGCGGGCGCGAGCGTCTTTTTCGGCGTCGCTGGTCACGGTTTCCGGGTAGTCCGGCAGTGCGTAGCCCTGGGCCTGCAATTCCTTGATCGCGGCCTGCAGTTGCGGCACCGAGGCGCTGATGTTCGGCAGCTTGATGATGTTGGCTTCAGGCGTAACGGCCAGGTCGCCCAGTTCGGCGAGGTGGTCGGCTACGGCTTTGTCACCCAGTTGCTCGGGGAAGCTGGCCAGGATGCGCCCTGCGAGGGAGATATCGCGGGTTTCCACGGCGATATCGGCCGAAGCGGTAAAGGCTTCGACGATCGGCAGCAGTGAATAGGTGGCGAGGGCGGGCGCTTCGTCGGTGAAGGTATAGATGATCTTCGAGCGGGTGGGCATATTCGGATTAACTCTCTTCTTTGCTAAAGCATGCGCAGAAACTCGAGGGGCGCCGGGTAAGCGCGTTCGTTCAAAGTCATCCGTGAGCCGAATGTCGAGGTTTCTTCGCGGTGATGTTGGGTGCATCAGTCGAGCGTCAAGCGGTCGGGCCGCGGTAACGGACCGGCTTTTAACGGGCTGAGAGTCTTGTCGTAGAGCAGTCAGCCGTCGTGACCCTGTGGTCAGCGGCGGCATTATACATAGGTAGCTGGCAATCTGCCGATGGTTCATAGACCTTCGTACACGTCCATTGGTCTAAACGTCGCAGGCCAGGGGAGGCAAACTATGCTCATGATTGGCACTTTCCCCTTGGTTTTCAGGCTTATACGCAGCGAACTGCACGGCTTTGGTCTCGATGAGCCTAACGTAGGGTTTGCGTGCCGATTCAAGTGGGGTACGCTCGAACGCAAGCCAGATGTTCAATCCAAGCAATGGAGTTCAGCATGGGGTATCAAAAGATTCAGGTTCCAGCCGTCGGTGACAAAATCACCGTCAACGCAGACCATTCTCTTAATGTTCCCGACAACCCGATCATCCCCTTCATCGAAGGCGACGGCATTGGCGTCGATATCAGTCCGGTCATGATCAAGGTTGTGGACGCTGCGGTGCAGAAGGCCTATGGCGGCAAGCGCAAGATTTCCTGGATGGAAGTCTACGCCGGTGAAAAAGCCACCCAGGTCTACGACCAGGACACCTGGTTGCCCCAGGAAACCCTGGACGCGGTCAAGGACTACGTGGTTTCCATCAAGGGCCCGCTGACCACCCCTGTCGGTGGCGGTATCCGTTCGCTGAACGTGGCCCTGCGCCAGCAACTGGACCTGTACGTGTGCCTGCGTCCGGTGCGTTGGTTCGAAGGCGTTCCGAGCCCGGTCAAGAAGCCTGGCGACGTGGACATGACCATCTTTCGCGAGAACTCCGAAGACATCTATGCCGGTATCGAGTGGAAGGCCGGTTCGCCTGAAGCGACCAAGGTCATCAAGTTCCTTAAAGAAGAAATGGGCGTCACCAAGATCCGTTTCGACCAGGACTGCGGCATCGGCGTCAAGCCGGTTTCCAAGCAGGGCACCAAGCGCCTGGCGCGCAAGGCCTTGCAGTATGTCGTCGACAACGATCGCGATTCGCTGACCATCGTGCACAAAGGCAACATCATGAAGTTCACCGAAGGTGCCTTCAAGGAATGGGCCTATGAAGTGGCGGCCGAGGAATTCGGCGCGACCCTGCTCGACGGCGGACCTTGGATGCAGTTCAAGAACCCCAAGACCGGCAAGAACGTCATCGTCAAGGATGCCATTGCCGACGCCATGCTCCAGCAGATCCTGCTGCGTCCAGCCGAATATGATGTGATCGCCACCCTGAACCTCAACGGCGACTACCTTTCCGACGCCCTGGCGGCGGAAGTGGGGGGGATCGGTATTGCGCCGGGTGCGAACCTGTCCGACACCGTGGCGATGTTCGAAGCCACCCACGGTACCGCGCCCAAGTATGCCGGCAAGGACCAGGTCAACCCGGGATCGCTGATCCTCTCGGCGGAGATGATGCTGCGTCACATGGGCTGGACCGAAGCGGCCGACCTGATCATCAAGGGCACCAACGGCGCGATTTCGGCCAAGACCGTGACCTATGACTTCGAACGCCTGATGGACGGTGCCAAACTGGTTTCGTCCTCGGGCTTCGGCGATGCGATGATCTCGCACATGTAAGCGGATCGACGCTCGACACAATGCCCGGCTCGAGTGATCGAGCCGGGCATTTTCATTTGTCCGGGCTGCGACGGCCGGTCAATGGGGTTCGGTGACCCTGGCGCTGGCAGGGGCAGGCGTTGCTTCGGCGGTCACGCTGCTGATGTTGATCGCGTGCAGGCCTTTGGGGCCCTGGATGACGTCGAACGTCACCGGTTGTCCAGCCTTCAGCGTCTTGTAGCCATCCATGTTGATTGCCGAGTAATGGGCGAAAAGGTCTTCATCATCCCTGCCGGCTGCGATAATGAAACCGTAGCCCTTGGCGTTGTTGAACCATTTCACCTTGCCATTCATCTTGACGACCGACATAAACCATATCCCTCTGCAACGCACTCCATCACTGGAGTATCATCCAGTCCATCCGCAGGCTAATCTTGAATACAGGATAGATTCCACGGACCTTTTTAACCCACGATGGGCTCTATTGGTTGTAACACCGTTTTCCCGATAGTCAAGGCGGCCAGGTGGTCGTGGTTGAAATCACCCGAAAGCGCCCCCATCACTGTATTCGCCAACTAAACGAACCTTTCTTTCCATGCATGCAGTCAGCCAGATTCGACTAACATTCAATCAGGATCGCCCGGATCTACACGACGACGATTCCGCAGGCATTGCTGTTCAGGAAGCAAAGCCCGCATTACAGGCGCCACCGATGTACAAGGTGGTTTTGTTCAACGATGACTACACACCGATGGATTTCGTCGTCGAAGTGCTCGAGGTGTTTTTTAACCTGAATCGCGAGCTGGCGACCAAGGTCATGCTGGCCGTCCATACAGAGGGACGGGCAGTATGTGGAGTGTTTACCCGCGACATCGCCGAGACAAAGGCCATGCAGGTCAACCAGTACGCCCGGGAAAGCCAGCATCCGCTACTCTGTGAAATCGAGAAGGACGGTTAACGCCGACCACTTGGGTATGAGGTGAAGCTATGTTAAACCGCGAGCTCGAAGTCACCCTCAATCTTGCCTTCAAGGAGGCTCGTTCGAAGCGTCATGAATTCATGACCGTCGAGCACCTGCTGCTGGCCCTATTGGATAACGAGGCTGCCGCCACCGTTTTGCGTGCCTGCGGCGCGAACCTCGATAAACTCAAGCATGATTTGCAGGAGTTCATCGACTCCACCACGCCATTGATTCCCGTTCATGACGAGGATCGCGAAACCCAGCCAACCCTGGGCTTCCAGCGTGTCCTGCAACGTGCTGTCTTTCATGTGCAGAGCTCGGGCAAGCGTGAGGTCACCGGGGCCAACGTACTGGTTGCCATTTTCAGCGAACAGGAAAGCCAGGCGGTTTTCCTGCTCAAGCAGCAGAGCGTTGCGCGCATCGATGTCGTCAATTACATCGCCCACGGTATCTCCAAGGTTCCAGGGCACGGCGATCACTCAGAGGGTGAGCAGGATATGCAGGATGACGAGGGCGGTGAGTCTTCTTCTTCAGGCAATCCGTTGGATGCCTATGCCAGCAACCTGAACGAACTGGCGCGCCAGGGTCGTATCGATCCGCTGGTCGGGCGCGAGGCGGAAGTCGAGCGTGTTGCCCAGATCCTGGCCCGGCGTCGCAAGAACAACCCGTTGCTGGTGGGCGAGGCAGGCGTGGGCAAGACCGCGATTGCCGAAGGCCTGGCCAAGCGCATCGTCGACAATCAGGTGCCGGACCTGCTGGCCAATAGCGTGGTGTATTCCCTCGACCTGGGTGCCTTGCTGGCCGGTACCAAATACCGCGGCGATTTCGAGAAGCGCTTCAAGGCGTTGCTCGGCGAATTGAAAAAACGTCCACAGGCGATCCTGTTCATCGACGAAATCCACACCATTATCGGTGCCGGGGCTGCGTCGGGTGGGGTCATGGATGCTTCCAACCTGCTCAAGCCACTGCTGTCGTCGGGTGATATCCGCTGCATCGGTTCCACCACGTTCCAGGAATTTCGCGGCATCTTCGAGAAGGATCGTGCCTTGGCCCGACGCTTCCAGAAGGTCGATGTGTCGGAGCCTTCGGTGGAAGACACCATCGGTATCCTGCGCGGCCTGAAAGGGCGGTTCGAGTTGCACCACAACATCGAATACAGCGATGAAGCCCTGCGCGCGGCGGCCGAGCTGGCCTCGCGCTACATCAATGACCGGCACATGCCCGACAAGGCCATCGACGTCATCGACGAGGCGGGTGCCTATCAGCGCTTGCAACCAATGGAGAAGCGCGTCAAGCGCATCGAAGTGCCTCAGGTCGAGGATATCGTGGCGAAAATCGCACGGATTCCGCCTAAGCACGTCACCAGTTCCGATAAGGAGCTGCTGCGTAACCTGGAGCGTGACCTGAAGCTGACGGTGTTTGGCCAGGATGCGGCCATCGACTCGCTGTCGACCGCCATCAAGCTGTCCCGCGCCGGCCTCAAGTCGCCGGACAAGCCTGTCGGTTCTTTCCTGTTCGCAGGGCCCACCGGTGTCGGCAAGACCGAGGCGGCACGGCAGTTGGCCAAGGCGATGGGGATCGAGCTGGTTCGCTTCGACATGTCCGAGTACATGGAGCGCCACACCGTATCGCGTCTGATCGGTGCACCGCCGGGCTATGTCGGTTTCGACCAGGGCGGCCTGCTGACCGAAGCCATCACCAAGCAGCCTCACTGCGTATTGTTGCTCGACGAAATCGAGAAGGCGCATCCGGAAGTTTTCAACCTGCTCCTGCAGGTCATGGACCACGGTACGCTGACCGATAACAACGGGCGCAAAGCGGATTTCCGCAACGTGATTGTCATCATGACCACGAACGCCGGTGCCGAAACCGCCGCTCGCGCTTCGATCGGTTTCACCCATCAGGACCACTCGTCCGATGCGATGGAAGTGATCAAGAAGAGCTTCACGCCTGAGTTCCGCAATCGCCTGGATACCATTATCCAGTTCGGTCGCCTCAGCCATGAAGTCATCAAGAGCGTGGTGGACAAGTTCCTTACCGAACTTCAGGCGCAACTGGAAGACAAGCGTGTATTGCTGGAAGTCACCGACGCGGCCCGCAGCTGGCTGGCAGAGGGTGGTTACGATGTGACGATGGGGGCACGACCAATGGCTCGCCTGATCCAGGACAAGATCAAGCGTCCGCTGGCCGAGGAAATCCTCTTTGGCGAACTGGCCGAGCATGGCGGTGTGGTTCACATCGACATCAAGGATGGCGAGCTGACCTTCGACTTCGAAACCACGGCCGAAATGGCCTGATCGTTACCTGTAACAAAAGCAAAAGGCGCCGAAAGGCGCCTTTTTGCTGTCTTTACCCCCCGTAGAGTCCTTTGGGAGCGGGCTTGCTCGCGAATGCGGTGGATCAGCGTGCAATGATGCTGAATGTGCAGCCGCATTCGCGAGCAAGCCCGCTCCCACACGAGGCCGCAGGGTGGAAGGCAAATCGCGGACAAACAAAAACGCCCGACATCAGCCGGGCGTTTTGTATTGACCTGTTAGCGAGCGCGGTAAGTGATACGCCCTTTGCTCAAGTCATAGGGCGTCAGCTCGACGCGCACTTTGTCGCCGGTAAGAATACGAATGTAGTTCTTGCGCATCTTGCCGGAGATATGCGCGGTTACGACGTGCCCATTTTCCAACTCCACACGAAACATGGTGTTGGGCAGGGTGTCGACGACAGTGCCTTCCATTTCGAAGCTGTCTTCTTTCGACATGCAGTAAAGCCCTCGGTATCCAGTGAATGGCCCGGTGCAACTGCGCCAGGCAAAAGCGGCGTGCATTGTGCCCGAAAAAGGGGGTTTAAGCCAAGGGGTTCTAACTAAGGACAACCCAGCGCTGGTTAATCAGCAGTTCAATGGGCCGATATTGCGTCTTGTAGTTCATTTTTTTGCAGTTCTTGATCCAGTAGCCCAGGTAGACCGCTTCGAGCCCCAGGCGCCGGCATTCGTTGATTTGCCAAAGGATCGCGAAACGCCCCAGGCTGCGCCGTTCCTCCTCCGGCTCGTAGAAGGTATACACCGCCGAAAGCCCATTGGGCAGCAGGTCCGTGACGGCAATGGCCAGCAGCCGTCCCTGGAGGCGGAACTCATAAAAGCGGGAAAATGGCAGGTCGCGTACCAGAAACGTCGAGAACTGGTCACGGCTGGGCGGGTACATGTCGCCGTCGGCATGACGTTGCTCGATGTAGCGTTGATAAAGATCGAAGTATTCCTCGCTGAACTGCGGCTTGGCCGGTCGGACCTGGACATCGGCGTTGCGCTTGAAAATACGCTTCTGCTGGCGATTGGGCATGAACTCGGCCACGGGAATACGTGCCGGAACGCACGCATTGCAATGCTGGCAATGAGGCCGGTAGAGATGATCGCCACTGCGACGAAAGCCCATTTCCGACAGGTCTGCGTAGACATGCACGTCCATGGGCTGGCTAGGGTCGAGGAACAGCGTCGTGGCCTGCTCCTCTGGCAGGTAGCTGCAAGAGTGGGGTTGAGTGGCATAAAACTTCAAACGCGCCAACTCGGTCATGATCAACCCTCGGATAAGCTTTAAATCTAATTGTAAGCCAGGAGTGCGGATGTCGCTCAGCAAACCCAGGTTGCATGGTTGGGCTGGTCCAGGTGCGCCTTGAGGTAATCGGCGAACGTCGTGCGCGGGATCGACCGGGCGCCCAGGCTGAGCAAGTGTTCGGTGGGCATCTGGCAATCGATCAGCACAAAACCGGCTGCCTTGAGGTGTTGGACCAGGATTGCGAAGCCGAATTTCGACGCATTGTCGGCTCGGCTGAACATGGACTCGCCAAAAAACAGCTGCCCCATGGCCAGGCCGTACAGGCCCCCGACCAGCGTTCCCTGGTCCCAGACTTCCACCGAATGAGCGAAGCCACGGCGGTGCAGTTCCAGATAGGCGGTTTGCATGGCCTCGGTGATCCAGGTGCCTTCGGCATAGTCTCGCGGTGCTGCGCAGGCCTTGATGACGGCGGCAAAATCCTGATCGAACGTCACGTCATAGCGCTGCTTGCGCAGCAGTTTGCCCAGGCTGCGCGATACATGCAATTCGTCGGGAAACAAGACCGTGCGCGGGTCGGGCGACCACCACAAGATGGGTTGGCCTTCGGAAAACCATGGGAAGCAGCCGTGGCGATAGGCTTGGATCAGCCTGTCGGCGGACAGATCGCCGCCGGCGGCCAGCAAACCGTTGGGGTCGCGCATGGCTTTTGCCAGTGGTGGAAAATCGAAAGTATTGCGTTGTAACCAGGTCAGCATCGTTATCCGGCTTGCAGAAGGGGAGGGCGGCAGGCTCAGCTCGCAAGCGAAAGCCCGCCTAGAGGTTAACCGTCAAACGGCCGGGATGTCATCGAGATACTTTTCGGCGTCGAGCGCGGCCATGCAGCCGGCGCCGGCGGAGGTAATGGCCTGTCGATACACGTGATCGGCCACATCGCCGGCCGCGAATACGCCCTCTATGTCGGTCGCGGTGACGTTGCCCTCGCTGCCGCCGCGCACCAGCAGATAACCGTCGCGCATCTTCAGTTGGCCCTGGAACAGCTCGGTGTTGGGTTTGTGGCCGATGGCAATGAACACCCCGGCCAGGGACAACGTGCTGGTTTCGCCAGTCTCGCTATGGCGCAGGCGCGCGGCCGTCACGCCACTGGCATCGCCCAGCACCTCATCCAGGTTCTGGTTCCAGTGCAGCTTGATGTTGCCATTGGTGGCCTTCTCGAAGAGCTTGTCCTGCAATATCTTCTCCGAGCGCAGCTTGTCGCGACGGTGGATCAGGTGCACCTCCCTGGCGATGTTCGACAAATACAGGGCTTCCTCGACGGCGGTGTTACCGCCGCCGACCACGGCCACTACCTGGTTGCGATAGAAGAAACCATCGCAGGTCGCACAGGCGGAAACGCCTTTGCCGGCGAAGGTCTCCTCCGACGGCAGGCCCAGGTATTGGGCCGAGGCGCCGGTGGCGATGATCAGTGCGTCGCAGGTGTAGGTGCCGCTGTCCCCGGTCAGTTCGAACGGGCGCTGCTGCAACTTGGCGGTGTGGATATGGTCGTAGACGATCTGCGTGTCGAAACGCTCGGCGTGCCGCTGCATGCGCTCCATGAGCACCGGGCCGGTCAGGCCTTCGACATCGCCGGGCCAATTATCGACTTCCACCGTGGTGGTGAGCTGGCCACCGGCCTGCAGGCCGGTAATGACAACGGGTTTGAGGTTGGCGCGGGCGGCATAGACAGCCGCGCTGTACCCCGCAGGGCCGGAACCGAGAATGATCAGGCGTGAATGCTTCGCTTCGCTCATAAAAACACCTCATAAGCCTTTGTCACAAAAGAGAATGCATGCTCAAATTGGCGCCCGTGCAACCCGTTTCTGGCTAGGCTGTCACCCAGCGTGCGGGCGATGCCTTGGGCCCGGCAAACCCGTACAATGCTTGAGTTTTGAACGCAGGACGGGCAAAAGATCAAAATCTTTGGCAACGCCTGCGGTTTTCTGGATGCACGTCACAGTGGTAAAAGTAGTACCGGTTGTGCACATTCACTTTTTTACCTGCTCGTCATGGGCAGTTTTTTATAGTCATTCAACAGATGGACGCGCCGTTGGCGCAGGAAAAGAAGCGTTTTGAAGAAATCCACCGCAGCACCCAAAACAGTCGTTCCGCTCTGGCGCCAGCAGTTGCACTACCGGCTCAAGGAAGGTGCATTGATCGCCATCGGTGCCTTGTGCCTGTTCCTGATGATGGCCTTGCTGACCTACGGCAAGGACGATCCGGGCTGGAGCCACAACAGCAAGATCGACGACGTGCAGAACTTTGGCGGCCCGGCCGGCTCCTACAGCGCCGACATCCTGTTCATGGTGCTGGGCTATTTCGCCTATATCTTTCCGCTGCTGCTGGCGATCAAGGCCTACCAGATCTTCCGCCAGCGCCACGAGCCGTGGCAATGGAGCGGCTGGCTGTTCTCCTGGCGCCTGATCGGCCTGGTCTTCCTGGTACTGTCGGGGGCCGCGCTGGCCCATATTCATTTTCACGCGCCAACCGGTCTGCCGGCCGGGGCGGGCGGGGCGTTGGGCGAAAGCCTTGGCGACCTGGCGAAAAATGCCCTGAACATCCAGGGCAGTACACTGCTGTTCATCGCTTTGTTCCTGTTCGGCCTGACGGTGTTCACCGACCTGTCCTGGTTCAAGGTCATGGACGTCACCGGCAAGATCACCCTCGACCTCATTGAACTGATCCAGGGCGCGATGAACCGATGGTGGGCGGCGCGCACCGAGCGCAAGCAATTGGTGGCGCAACTGCGTGAAGTCGACGACCGGGTCCACGACGTAGTGGCCCCGACGGTGCCGGACAAACGCGAGCAGGCCAAGGTCAAGGAACGCCTGATCGAGCGTGAGCAGGCGCTGAGCAAGCACATGTCCGACCGCGAGAAACAGGTGCCGCCGGTCATCACCATGGCCCCGGCCAAGGCGCCGGAGCAGAGCAAGCGCGTGCAGAAAGAGAAGCAGGCGCCGTTGTTCGTCGACAGCGCGGTGGAAGGCACCTTGCCGCCGATCTCGATCCTGGACCCTGCGGAAAAGAAACAGCTCAATTATTCCCCCGAATCCCTGGCGGCCGTCGGCCATTTGCTGGAGATCAAGCTCAAGGAATTCGGCGTCGAAGTCTCGGTGGATTCGATCCATCCGGGCCCGGTCATCACCCGTTATGAAATCCAGCCGGCCGCGGGCGTGAAGGTCAGTCGTATCGCCAACCTGGCCAAGGACCTGGCGCGCTCCCTCGCGGTGACCAGCGTGCGGGTGGTGGAAGTGATTCCCGGCAAGACCACCGTGGGCATCGAGATCCCCAACGAAGACCGGCAGATCGTGCGCTTTTCCGAAGTGCTGTCGACGCCTGAGTACGACAACCACAAGTCGCCGGTCACCTTGGCCCTGGGCCACGACATCGGCGGCAAGCCGGTCATCACCGACCTGGCGAAAATGCCGCACCTGCTGGTGGCCGGTACCACCGGTTCCGGTAAGTCGGTGGGCGTGAACGCGATGATCCTGTCGATCCTGTTCAAGTCTGGCCCGGAAGACGCCAAGCTGATCATGATCGACCCGAAAATGCTTGAGTTGTCGATCTACGAAGGCATTCCGCACCTGCTGTGCCCGGTGGTCACCGACATGAAGGACGCCGCCAACGCCTTGCGCTGGAGCGTTGCCGAGATGGAGCGCCGCTACAAGCTGATGGCGAAGATGGGCGTGCGTAACCTCTCGGGCTTCAACGCCAAGGTCAAGGAGGCCGAAGAGGCCGGTACGCCATTGAGCGACCCGCTGTACCACCGCGAAAACATCCACGACGAAGCGCCGCTGCTGCATAAGCTGCCGACCATCGTCGTGGTGGTGGACGAATTCGCCGACATGATGATGATCGTCGGCAAGAAGGTCGAGGAACTGATCGCCCGTATCGCCCAGAAGGCCCGTGCGGCGGGTATCCACTTGATTCTCGCGACACAGCGGCCGTCGGTGGACGTGATCACCGGCTTGATCAAGGCCAACATTCCGACCCGCATGGCGTTCCAGGTGTCGAGCAAGATCGACTCGCGGACCATCATCGACCAGGGCGGCGCCGAGCAACTGCTGGGCCACGGTGACATGCTCTATATGCCGCCGGGCACCAGCCTGCCGATCCGCGTCCACGGCGCGTTCGTTTCCGACGACGAAGTGCACCGCGTGGTGGAAGCCTGGAAGCTGCGCGGTGCGCCGGAATACAACGACGATATCCTCAACGGCGTCGAAGAAGCCGGCAGCGGATTCGAGGGCAGCAGTGGCGGCGGTGATGACGATGCCGAAACCGATGCGCTTTATGACGAAGCGGTGCAGTTCGTCCTGGAAAGCCGCCGGGCCTCGATTTCCGCCGTTCAGCGCAAGCTGAAGATCGGCTACAACCGCGCCGCACGCATGATCGAGGCCATGGAAATGGCCGGGGTCGTGACGGCCATGAACACCAACGGCTCGCGCGAAGTACTGGCGCCGGGCCCGATGCGCGACTAACGACCTGGGCGGCCTGGTGACAAGCCGCCCGACCCCCACGACTTCATGAGGACTCCCATGCGCCTGATTCGCATGTTGCTGTTGCCCGTACTGGCCCTGACCACCTTGTCGGCCCACGCTGATGAAAAGGACGTGGCTCGCCTGACCCAGTTGCTGGAGCGCTCCCAGACCCTGACCGCACGCTTCTCCCAACTGACCCTCGATGGCAGCGGCACCCAGTTGCAGGAAACCGCCGGCGACATGGCCTTGCAGCGTCCGGGTTTGTTCTACTGGCACACCGACGCACCGGCCGAACAACTGATGGTGTCCGATGGCAAGAAAGTCTCCCTGTGGGACCCGGACCTGGAGCAGGTCACCATCAAGACCCTCGACCAGCGCCTGACCCAGACCCCGGCATTGCTGCTGTCCGGTGATATTTCCAAGATCAGCCAGAGCTTCGACATCAGCGCCAAGGAAGCGGGCGGCGTGATTGATTTCACCCTCAAGCCCAAGACCAAGGACAGCCTGTTCGACAACCTGCGCCTGTCGTTCCGCAACGGCCTGGTCAATGACATGCAACTGATCGACAGCGTCGGCCAGCGCACCAACATCCTGTTCACCGGGGTCAAGGCCAACGAGCCGATCGCCGCGTCCAAGTTCAAGTTCGACATCCCCAAGGGTGCCGATGTGATCCAGGAATAAATACACAGCCCACCCCTGTGGGAGCGGGCTTGCTCGCGAAGGCGGCGGATCAGTCAACACTGACGTTCAATGCAATACCGCATTCGCGAGCAAGCCCGCTCCGACAAGGGTCAAGTTGAGGTTGCATAAGCAGTGATGGACCTGTTTCGAAGCGCCCCGATTGCCCAGCCACTGGCCGCCCGTCTGCGCGCGACCAACCTGGATGAGTACGTCGGCCAAGAGCATGTGCTCGCTCGCGGCAAGCCTCTGCGCGAAGCCTTGGAGCAGGGCGCACTGCATTCGATGATCTTCTGGGGCCCGCCGGGCGTGGGCAAGACCACCCTGGCGCGATTGCTTGCAGAAGTCTCGGACGCCCATTTCGAAACGGTTTCGGCGGTGCTGGCCGGGGTCAAGGAAATCCGCCAGGCAGTGGAAGTCGCCAAGCAGCAGGCCGGGCAGTACGGCAAGCGCACCATCCTGTTCGTCGACGAAGTGCACCGCTTCAACAAGTCCCAGCAGGACGCGTTCCTGCCCTACGTGGAAGACGGTACGCTGATTTTCATCGGTGCGACCACCGAAAACCCATCGTTCGAACTCAACAACGCCTTGCTGTCCCGGGCGCGGGTCTATGTGCTCAAAAGCCTCGACGAGGCGGCGATGCGCAAGCTGGTGCATCGGGCGCTGACCGAAGAGCGCGGCTTGGGAAAGCGTCAGCTGAGCCTCAGCGACGAAGGGTTCCAGATTCTGTTTTCCGCCGCCGATGGTGACGGCCGGCGCTTGCTCAACCTGCTGGAGAACGCCTCGGACCTGGCCGAAGACGACAGCGAAATCGGCGTCGAGCTGTTGCAGAGCCTGCTCGGGGATACCCGCCGGCGCTTTGACAAGGGCGGCGAGGCGTTCTACGACCAGATCTCGGCGCTGCACAAATCCGTGCGCGGCTCCAACCCCGACGGTGCCTTGTACTGGTTTGCGCGCATGATCGATGGCGGTTGCGATCCGCTGTACCTGGCGCGGCGCGTGGTGCGCATGGCCAGCGAAGACATCGGCAATGCCGACCCGCGCGCCCTGAGCCTGTGCCTGGCGGCCTGGGACGTGCAGGAACGCCTCGGCAGCCCGGAAGGTGAGCTCGCCGTGGCTCAGGCCATCACTTACCTGGCCTGTGCGCCAAAAAGCAACGCGGTGTACATGGGCTTCAAGGCCGCGATGCGCAGCGCCACCGAGCATGGCTCCCTCGAAGTGCCGTTGCACCTGCGCAACGCGCCGACCAAGCTCATGAAGCAATTGGGTTATGGCGACGAGTACCGTTATGCCCACGATGAGCCGGACGCCTATGCCGCCGGTGAAGACTATTTTCCCGATGAGCTCGAGCCCCAACGGTTCTATCAGCCGGTGCCCCGTGGCCTGGAGCTGAAGATCGGCGAGAAACTCAACCACCTGGCGCAACTGGACCGCTTGAGTCCACGGCAGCGGAGAAAGCCTTGATCCCCTTGATCGTTGCGGTGTCCGCCGGCGGTATTGCCGGCACGTTATTGCGCTTTGCGGCTGGCAACTGGATCAATGCAAATTGGCCCCGCCACTTCTATACCGCGACGCTGGCCGTTAATATCGTGGGCTGTCTGCTGATCGGCGTTCTATACGGTCTGTTTTTGATTCGCCCGGAAGTGCCCATTGAAGTGCGCGCCGGGCTGATGGTCGGCTTTCTCGGCGGCCTGACGACTTTTTCATCCTTTTCACTGGATACGGTGCGTCTGCTGGAAAGCGGGCAGGTGCCGCTGGCCCTGGGCTATGCGGCCATCAGCGTATTCGGCGGGCTGCTTGCTACCTGGGCCGGCCTGTCCCTGACCAAACTTTGATAACGAGAGACCGACATGCTCGATTCCAAACTGTTACGTAGCAACCTTCAGGACGTAGCGGACCGCCTGGCATCCCGTGGCTATGCCCTGGACGTTGCGCGTATCGAAGCGCTGGAAGAACAGCGCAAGACCGTCCAGACCCGCACCGAAGCCCTGCAGGCTGAACGTAACGCGCGCTCCAAATCCATCGGTCAGGCCAAGCAGCGCGGCGAAGACATTGCTCCGTTGATGGCGGACGTCGAGCGCATGGCGGGCGAATTGAGCGCCGGCAAGGTTGAACTGGACGCGATCCAGACCGAGCTGGATTCGATCCTGCTGGGCATCCCGAACCTGCCTCACGAATCGGTGCCGATCGGTGAAGACGAAGACGGCAACGTCGAAGTGCGCCGCTGGGGCACGCCGAAAGCCTTCGATTTTGCCGTACAGGACCACGTCGCCCTGGGCGAGAAGTTCGGCTGGCTGGATTTCGAAACCGCCGCGAAGCTGTCGGGCGCCCGTTTCGCCTTGTTGCGCGGGCCGATTGCGCGCCTGCATCGCGCCCTGGCGCAGTTCATGATCAACCTGCACGTCACCGAGCACGGCTACGAAGAAGCCTACACCCCGTACCTGGTCCAGGCGCCGGCGCTGCAAGGCACCGGCCAGTTGCCGAAGTTCGAGGAAGACCTGTTCAAGATCAGCCGCGACGGCGAAGCCGACCTGTACCTGATTCCGACTGCCGAAGTCTCGCTGACCAACATCGTGGCCGGCGAAATCGTCGACGCCAAGCAACTGCCGATCAAGTTCGTTGCCCATACGCCGTGCTTTCGCAGTGAAGCCGGGGCGTCGGGCCGTGACACCCGGGGCATGATCCGCCAGCACCAGTTCGACAAGGTCGAGATGGTGCAGATCGTCGAGCCTTCGAAGTCCATGGAAGCGCTGGAAGGCCTGACCGCCAACGCCGAGAAGGTCCTGCAGCTGCTGGAGCTGCCTTACCGCACCCTGGCCCTGTGCACCGGTGATATGGGCTTCAGCGCGGTCAAGACCTACGACCTGGAAGTCTGGATTCCGAGCCAGGACAAGTACCGCGAAATATCCTCGTGCTCCAACTGTGGCGATTTCCAGGCCCGGCGCATGCAGGCGCGTTTCCGCAACCCGGAAACCGGCAAGCCGGAACTGGTCCACACCCTCAACGGCTCCGGCCTGGCGGTGGGTCGCACCCTGGTGGCGGTGCTGGAAAACTATCAGCAGGCCGACGGTTCGATCCGTGTGCCCGACGTGCTGAAACCGTACATGGGCGGCATCGAGGTCATCGGTTAAATGGATTACTTGCCACTGTTCCACAACCTGCGCGGCAGCCGCGTGCTGGTGGTTGGCGGCGGTGAGATTGCCTTGCGCAAATCTCGCCTGCTGGCCGATGCCGGCGCTTTGCTGCGAGTGGTTGCACCCGAGATCGAACCGCAGCTGCGGGAGCTGGTCGGTGGCAGCGGTGGCGAGTGTGTCCTGCGCGGTTACCAGGAATCAGACCTGGACGGTTGCGGGCTGATCATTGCCGCCACTGACGACGAACCGCTCAATGCCCGGGTGTCCGCCGATGCTCATCGGCGCTGCGTGCCGGTCAATGTGGTGGACGCGCCTGCCTTGTGCAGCGTGATTTTCCCGGCGATTGTCGACCGTTCGCCGCTGGTGATCGCGGTGTCCAGCGGCGGCGATGCGCCGGTGCTGGCGCGGCTGATCCGGGCCAAGCTGGAAACCTGGATTCCTTCGACTTATGGGCAACTGGCTGGGCTGGCGGCGCGTTTTCGCAGCCAGGTCAAAGGCCTGTTCCCCGATGTGCAGCAACGCCGGGCATTCTGGGAAGAAGTGTTCCAGGGCCCCATCGCCGACCGCCAACTGGCCGGGCAGGGTGCCGAGGCCGAGCGCCTGTTGCGGGAGAAAATCGATGGTCAGGCGCCGAGCGCGCCAGGTGAGGTTTACCTGGTCGGTGCCGGGCCGGGCGATCCGGACCTGCTGACTTTCCGCGCCTTGCGCCTGATGCAGCAGGCCGACGTGGTGCTGTACGACCGCCTGGTGGCGCCGGCGATCCTCGAACTGTGCCGGCGTGATGCCGAACGGATCTACGTCGGCAAGCGCCGCTCTGAACACGCCGTGCCCCAGGACCAGATCAACCAGCAACTGGTGGACCTGGCCCGACAAGGCAAGCGTGTGGTGCGATTGAAGGGCGGTGACCCATTCATCTTCGGTCGTGGCGGTGAGGAAATCGAGGAATTGGCGGCCCATGGCATCCCGTTCCAGGTTGTCCCAGGCATCACGGCGGCCAGTGGTTGCGCGGCCTATGCCGGGATCCCGCTGACCCATCGCGATCATGCCCAATCGGTGCGGTTCATCACCGGCCATCTCAAGGACGGCACCAGCGACTTGCCGTGGGCGGACCTGGTGTCACCGGCCCAGACCCTGGTGTTCTACATGGGGTTGGTGGGGCTGCCGGTGATCTGCGACGAGCTGATCAAACACGGCCGCGCGGCGGACACGCCAGCGGCATTGATCCAGCAGGGCACCACGTCCAACCAGCGGGTCTTCACCGGCACCCTGGCGGACTTGCCGCGTTTGGTGGCCGAGCATGAGGTTCATGCGCCGACCCTGGTCATCGTCGGGGAAGTGGTGCAACTGCGCGAGAAACTGGCGTGGTTCGAAGGGGCTCAGGGGCAGATCTAGGGAGACCGTGTCGCGCCCTTCGCGAGCAAGCCCGCTCCCACAGGTTTTGTGGCCACTGTAGAGATCCAGTGTGGGAGCGAGCTTGCTCGCGAAGAGGCCCTCAACTGCAACAAAGGTCCCGGATCAATCCCGGGCCCCAAGCCAAATCCCTTTCCCCTCCAACCGCTCCCGATCATGGGCAACGGTGAAGTCCTGCTCCGGCCCCTTGGGCACGATCCCGTTGGGGTTGATGGTCTTGTGGCTGCCGTAGTAATGCCCTTGGATGTGCTTGAAGTCCACGGTCTCGGCAATCCCCGGCCACTGGTACAGCTCCCGCAGCCAGTTCGACAGGTTCGGGTAATCGGCGATACGGCGCAGGTTGCATTTGAAGTGACCGAAGTACACCGCATCGAAGCGGATCATCGTGGTAAACAACCGAATATCGGCTTCGGTCAGGTATTCGCCGGCGAGGTAGCGTCGGGTATCCAGCAAAGCCTCCAGCCGGTCCAGTTCGGCGAATAACCCGTCGAACGCTTCTTCGTAGGCGGCTTGGGCCGTGGCGAAGCCAGCGCGGTAGACCCCGTTGTTCACCGACGGGTAGATCCGCTCATTGAGCGCATCGATCTCGCTGCGCAAGTGTTCGGGGTACAGGTCCAGATGATTGCCGGTCAAGCCATTGAAGGCGCTGTTGAACATGCGGATGATTTCCGCCGACTCATTGTTCACGATGCGCTGCTGGCGGTTGTCCCACAGCGCCGGCACGGTGACGCGCCCGGTGTAGTCCGGTGTGTCGGCGGTGTAGCGTTGATGGAGGAAGCTCAGGTCGTCGAGTTTGTCACCGGTGGAGCCGTGGGCCTTGTCGAAGGTCCAGCCGTTTTCCAGCATCAGGTAGCTGACCACCGAGACATCGATCAGGTCTTCCAGGCCTTTGAGCTTGCGAAAGATCAGCGTGCGGTGGGCCCAGGGGCAGGCCAGGGACACATACAAATGATAGCGCCCGGCTTCGGCGGCAAAACCGCTGTCGCCCGAGGGGCCGGCGCTGCCATCGGCAGTGACCCAGTGACGGCGCTGCGCCTGCTCGCGCTGGAACGTGCCGTCCTTGCTTTCATACCACTGATCCTGCCAGCGGCCTTCGACTAACAAACCCATCAGGATGTCCTCGCTCAATATTCATTGGAGGCGAGTCTATTCCGATAGGTTCGAACAAAAAGCGCAAAGGTTAGGCGCTAATGATCGGTTATATCGAACGGTCCCGGGCGGCCCAATATTGCCGGGCCTTATCGAAGGCTTCGTCGCGGCTTAGGTCCAGGCCACGCAAGGCCAGGGCCATGGTGGCGATCAGCGCCAGTTGCGGGTAGCTGTCTTCCACGTCACCGCGCCAGATGGCCTTGAGGTGTTCAGGGTCGAGGCTTTCCGGTTTGACGTGGCGCTGCTCGGCCAATCGCGGCCATTCTTCATCCCAGCTTGCGCCACCCGTGGTGCCGTACAAATGGCTGTCGGCGTCCGGGTTGATCTCGATCTCGCCGCCGTCGCCCTTGATCACGATAGCGGTGTCGCCCAACAAGCCGCTGGCGTCGCGGTGTACTGCCTGGTAGCCCGGATGAAAAATGCTCTGCAAGCCGCAGCGAGCGGCCAACGGATTGAGGATCCGCGCCAGGGAATGGATCGGCGAACGCAGGCCCAGGGTGTTGCGCAGGTCGATCATGCGCTGCATCTGCGGCGCCCAATCCACCAGCGGCATGAAGGCCAGGCCGCCATGGTCCAGCGCGCTGCCGACCTGTTGCCAGTCGCGGCACAACGGGATTTGCAAGAACGTCAACAGTTGTTCGGTGTAGAGCCGGCCCGCCGTGTGGGCGCCACCGCCATGCATGAAGATCCGTACGCCGTTCTGCCCAAGGCACTTGGCCGCCAGCAGGTACCACGGCAAATGACGTTTCTTGCCGGCGTAGGTCGGCCAGTCGAGGTCCACCGCCAGCGCCGGTACCACCAGGCGCTCGCGCAGGGCTTCGGTAAAGCCGGCCATTTCCTCGGCGCTCTCTTCCTTATGCCGCAGCAGCATCAAGAAGGCGCCGAGCTGGGTGTCTTCAACCTTTTCATCGAGCACCATGCCCATGGCCTCACGGGCTTCTTCGCGGGTCAGGTTGCGGGCGCCGCGCTTGCCTTTGCCAAGGGCACGCACGAACTGGGCGAAGGGGTGTTCGGTGGGGGTTTCAAGGGTCAGTGCTGGGAAGTCGGTCATAAGCAATTCGTCGGTTTGGGCAGGCCCGCCAGCTTGGCGGCGAGTTTGGCGGGAGTGCCTTTGAACAATCGGTTCAGATGCAGGCTGTTGCCCTTGTCCGCGCCCAGTTTCAGCGCGGTGTACTTGATCAGCGGCCGGGTCGCCGGGGAAAGCTGGAATTCGCGATAGAAGCCGCGCAGCAGTTCGAGGATTTCCCAATGCTCGGGGCTCAATTCGATGTCTTCGGCGGCGGCCAGGGCCGTGGCGACTTCAGTCGACCAGTCGTCCAGGTCGGCCAGGTAGCCGTCCTTGTCCAGCGCGATGGTGCGCTCGCCCAGGTTCAGCGTGTTCATAGCCAGGTGTTGACCTTGTCGTGTTCGATCGACAGCTCGACGAAACCTGAATAGTTGATGGCTTCGGCCCAGTCGGGCGTGTCCAGGGCGCGGGCCTGGAGGTCCTCGGCCAGTACGAACAGGTTCAGGCCGGCAGCCTGCAGCGTTGCAAACGGTGCGCTGCCCGGTTGCAAGGCATACGTCGCATCGCCACAGAGCAACAGCGCGTCCTGCGCGCCCATTACCCGCAGGCAACTGGCCAAGCGGTTATCGCCGAAAGGTGAGTGAGACAACACATGCAAAGTCGACATCAGAGAGTGATCACCTGGTCATAACGGTCGATGAGCGTGGCGATGTCCGCCGCGGTCAGTACTTTCATGTCGCCCAGCGCCAGCGCATCGGTAGCAACGCCGCGCGCTTCGGCGCTGTCGGCGCAGACAAACAGGTCGTCGACGCCAAACATCGGCAACGCCTGCAAATTCGCGCTCAGGTCCTTTTGCTGGACGGCCTTGGCGTTCTGGCCGCTGGTCAATTGGAACACGCCGTCATCGAGAAACAGCAGGCCAATAGGCAAGTCGAAGGCACCGCCGGCCAGAACGATGTCCAGCGCTTCCCGGGCACCGGGGCCGGACCATGGAGCCTGGCGGCTGATCAACAATAAAGATTGGGCCATCACGCGCCTCCAAAACAGATCAAGCGGTCGGCGTCCTGGATCGCGTCGTGCAACTGGCCGAGGCCGGACAAGGCCCAAGGCGCTTGGACGCTGATTGCCGAACGCTGGTAGCGCTGGGCTTCCTCGTCGTTCAACACACCACGGCGCAACGCCGCTGCGATGCACACCACGCCGTCGAGCTGGTTGTCGCTGACGAACGTGCGCCACTGTTTGGGCAGGTCCTGTTCGTCCTGGGGCGTGACGACGCTGTCGCAAGCGTTATAGACGCCGTCCTGATAGAAAAACAGCCGCACGATGTCATGCCCACCCGCCAGTGCGGCCTGGGCAAACAGCAAGGCCCGGCGCGAGGAGGGCGCATGGGCGGCGGAAAACAGCGCAATGGCGAACTTCATGGCAGACCCGATCAGCAAAACTGCGGCCATGATAAAGCTTTATGGGCAGTGGGGCGATTGGCAAGGGCAGGGCAGGGCCCTGACCACAGGGGGGCAGTGCTAGGCCTTCAGCCCATGCAACTCGCAATATTCCGCCCACTCCATCCCCGCCATCTCCGCCACTTCCTTATGCACTTCCAGGCGCTGGGCCTGGTAGTCCTCGGGTGAGGCGGCGGTCAGTTGCAGGGTCAGTTCCCAGGCGAACAGGCCGAGGCGCTCGGCTTCGGCTTCGAATGCTTCATGCAACCGTTCGGCGCGGTACTGCGCAGCGGTCTCGCCCTTGGCCTGGGCCAGCAGTGGGTTGAGGTTGTCCAGTTCGAGGCGCAGTTCGAGGCGCTCATCGAGAAATTTCTCCAGGGCCCGCTCGTGTTGCTGTTCGGTTGCTGCCATGGTTACTCCTTGAGTGACGAAGACTGCTTCTTGCTGGCCTTGGCTGCTGCCGCCAGGCATTCGAGGGCGAATTGCTCGGTGTAGGTCATCTGGATCGGCGTGGTCTCGCCCTTGACGGTGCGTTCGCCGTCGAGGATGTAGCGGATACGTTTGTCGGTCACACCGATTCGCTTGGCGATCCAGGACGGTGTCTGGCCGATCTGGCTGATCAGTTTGTCAGCGTATTCGGGGGTGGGTTTGTAGAACTCGGCGTTGGGCGTCATGGGGCGGTCCGCGATGGCAGTTGGAAGTGGCGCGACAGATTGCGCGAATCGTTGCGCGCTGTCGCGGGTAAATTTCAGTAAAGCAGCACGAAGGCTTGGGCCGCAGTGCTACAGTCCGTTTTTTTCTCAATGAGTGAACGCAATGCGAATGTTGACGGTGGCCCTGGCTGCAACGTTGCTGGCCGGCTGCGCGGGTTCGGCGATGAACGAGGCCCGGACTCAAGCCCCTTACAAGACCCTGACGTCGGACAAGCCCGAGCAGGTCGTGGCCCAATGCGTGCAGTTTTCCTGGCAGGACGAAGCCGTATTCGGCGTCGATGCCGGTGCCTACCTGCAACCGGGCAAGAAGGGGGGCTCGACGGTGTACACGCGTTCAGCCGAATCGTTCGTCGACCTCGAAGCCAGCGCTACCGGCACGGCGTTGAATTACTACGCCAAGCATGACGACTTCGTGGCCAAGCGCCGGTTGGCGGCGTTGGCGACGTGCCTCTGAGTCGATAGACCGAGGTGCCGGCGAGCGCGAGCAGGCTCGCTCCCACAGTTTTTCAGGGGGGCGCTAAGTTTGCGTTCACCGCACATCCCCTGTGGGAGCGGGCTTGCTCGCGAAGGCGTTGGGTCAGTCGACAGTGATGTTGAATGATAAGCCGCTTTCGCGAGCAAGCCCGCTCCCACAGGGTCTGATTTCAATCGGGGGTATCCAGGCGCTTCTGGAGAAAGAAGTGCTGGTGGCCAGGCGGGTAGTCGTCGATCTGGCCGATCTCCGTGAAGCCGTGCTTCTTGTAGAACGCTGGCGCCTGGAAATCGAAGGTGTCCAGCCAGATGCCCACGCAGTTTTTCTCCCTGGCCAATTCTTCGGCCATCTGCATCAATGCCGAACCCGTGCCTTGGCCACGGGCCTGCTCCGGCACGACCAACAACTCGATATAGAACCAACGGAAAAACACTCGCCCGTAAAGCCCACCGACCACTTCGTTGCTGTGCTCGTCGCGCACCAGCCAGGCGATCGGTTCCGGCACCGTTGCGCCGGTCTTGCTGGAGTTGTAGGCGCGCAGCGGGACGAGGATGGCCTCGCGGTCTTGCGGGGTGGGGGCGTCCGTGCGTTCGATTCGCAGCGTCATCGGTGCTGTCCTTATGGGGGGAAAAATCAACCGCACGAGCCTATCGCAAAGGCGACCCTGACGAAACCGGGCCGACCGCGAACAGGCACATTGCGCAAACCGAGCCATACTGCCTAGTGCTTTTGAAGCGATCCCGACCTTTAAAACAAGAAGAGACCGACTCATGAAGTTCGAATTGTTCACCCGGACCCTCGTCGCCACCTCCCTGACGTTCAGTTGCCTTTACGCCCAAGCCGCCTCCCAGGCGCCGGTTGCCGCCGAGAACGGCATGGTGGTCACGGCCCAGCATTTGGCGACCCATGTGGGTGTCGATGTCCTCAAGAATGGCGGCAATGCCGTGGATGCGGCCGTGGCGGTGGGGTATGCCCTGGCGGTGGTCTATCCGGCGGCAGGCAACCTGGGTGGCGGCGGGTTCATGACCCTGCAACTGGCTGACGGTCGCAAGACCTTTCTCGATTTCCGTG
This sequence comes from Pseudomonas sp. Q12-87, assembly GCF_001269755.1. NCBI lineage: Bacteria > Pseudomonadati > Pseudomonadota > Gammaproteobacteria > Pseudomonadales > Pseudomonadaceae > Pseudomonas > Pseudomonas sp. Q12-87. Next base: position 66,530 of record NZ_LHVI01000014.1, read on the forward strand.
AAAAAGCGCCCCTGGCCGCCACGGCCAACATGTACCTGGACAAGGACGGTAATGTCGTTCCCGACCTGAGCACTCGCGGACACCTGGCCGTGGGCGTGCCCGGCACGGTGTCCGGCATGGAATTGGCGTTGCAGAAGTACGGCAGCAAGCCCCGGGCCGAACTGATCGCCCCGGCCATCAAGTTCGCCGAAGAAGGCTTCGCCCTGGAGCAGGGTGACGTCGATCTGCTGGAAACCGCCACCGACGTCTTCAAAAAGGACATGCGCGACTCCGGCGCGATTTTCCTGCACAACGGCGAGCCCATGCAGGTCGGCCAGAAGCTGGTGCAAAAAGACCTCGCCAAGACCCTGCGGGAAATCTCCGCCAAGGGCGCCGACGGTTTCTACAAGGGCTGGGTGGCCGACGCCCTGGTGACCTCCAGCCAGGCCAACAAAGGCATCATCACCCAGGCTGACCTGGACAAATACAAGACCCGTGAACTGGCGCCGGTGGAATGCGACTACCGCGGCTATCACATCATCTCGGCGCCACCGCCCAGCTCCGGCGGCGTGGTGCTGTGCCAGATCATGAACATCCTCGACGGTTATCCGATGAAAGACCTGGGTTTCCATTCGGCCCAGGGCATGCACTACCAGATCGAAGCCATGCGCCACGCCTATGTGGACCGCAACAGCTACCTGGGTGACCCGGATTTTGTGAAGAACCCCATCGATCACCTGCTGGACAAGCACTACGCCGCCCAACTGCGCGCTGCCATCGAGCCGCAAAAGGCCGGTGATTCGCAGAAGATCAAACCCGGCGTGGCGCCCCACGAGGGCAGCAACACCACCCATTATTCAATCGTCGATAAATGGGGCAACGCCGTTTCGGTCACCTACACCCTCAACGACTGGTTCGGTGCCGGTGTGATGGCGAGCAAGACCGGGGTCATCCTCAACGATGAAATGGATGACTTCACCGCCAAGGTCGGCGTGCCCAACATGTACGGCCTGGTGCAGGGCGAAGCCAACGCCATCGCCCCGGGCAAGGCGCCGCTGTCGTCGATGAGCCCGACCATCGTCACCAAGGATGGCAAGACGGTGATGGTGGTGGGTACGCCGGGCGGCAGTCGGATCATCACCGCGACCTTGCTGACCATCCTCAACGTGATCGACTACGGCATGAACCTCCAGGAAGCCGTCGATGCGCCGCGTTTCCACCAGCAATGGATGCCCGAGGAAACCAACCTGGAAACCTTCGCGGCCAGCCCGGACACCCAGAAACTCTTGGAGAGCTGGGGCCACAAGTTTGCCGGCCCGCAGGACCCCAACCACATTGCCGCGATTTTGGTAGGTGCCCCATCGTTGGGTGGCAAGCCCGTGGGCAAGAACCGTTTCTATGGGTCCAACGATCCACGCCGCAGTACCGGTTTGTCGCTGGGTTATTGAAGGTGGCTGGGTCCAACACCGTTGAAGAGGGAGCGTCATGAACACCGCTTTGTTGATCATCGATGTCCAGCATGCGCTGTGCAGCGGCGAGGAAGAATGCTTCGACAGCCAGCGCATCATCCAGACCATCAACGATCTGGGCGCCAAGGCCCGGGCTGTCGGTTTGACGGTGATCCTGGTCCAGCACGAAGAGTTGGAAGGCTCGCTGGCCCATGGTTCGGCCGGTTGGCAATTGGCGGACAGCCTGCTGACCGTGCCGGATGACTTGCGCGTGCGCAAGACCACGCCGGATGCGTTCTACCAGACCGATCTGTTGTCGCTGTTGCAGGCCCGTGGGATTGACCGTCTGGTGATCTGCGGGTTGCAAACCGATTATTGCGTCAACGCCACCGTGCGCCAGGCCCATGCCTTGGGGTATGAAGTGGTTTTGGTTGCCGATGCCCATTCCACCGTGGACAACGGCAGCATGGCGGCGCAGCAGATCATTGCCAACCACAACGACAGGCTGGGACGTTTGAGCAGTGCGGTGTCGCGAATCGATGTGCTGGCGGCGGCGGAGGTGCGCTTTTAGCCAACTCATCGGCACGATAAAACCGTGGCGAGGGAGCTTGCTCCCGCTCGACCGCGTAGCGGTCGCAAAAGCTTGGGGTCGCTTCGCAACCCAGCGGGAGCAAGCTCCCTCGCCACATCATCATATGGCTCATCATCGCGGTCGGCTTTTCAAGGCGCGCCAAACACCATCGTCCAGTAGATCCCGGCCCCACGGCTTGAGTCGCTGGCGGAAGCGGCGCCCATTTGGGTGAACATCGGGTTCATCAGGTTGGCGCAATGGCCGGGGCTGGCCAGCCAATCGTGCATCGCCTGGCTTGGCGAGCCTTGGCCGGCGGCGATGTTCTCGCCGAATTTGCGTCCACGGAAACCGGCGCTCTTGGCGCGGTCGGCGACCGAGCGACCGTCCGGGTCGCGGTGGGCGAAATAGTTGCCTCGGGCCATCGCGCGACTGTGCCCTTGGGCGGCTGTCCCCAAGGCTGCGTTCCAGCTCAGCGGTCGGGCGGCGGCGAAGCGTTGGCGCCCGCACAGGCGAGGCTGTGCCCTGGCGGCGTTGACCTGGGCCAGCAACGTCTTGTCCGACGAAGCACCGCTGCTCATCGAGCCAACGGCCATGGGCTGCGCCAGCACCACGCGCCACTCGTCACCGACCCGATTGACGCCGATGTCGGCGTACTGGTTGTCCAGCAGCGCCGCGCAATGCTCGTCCGCCAGCATCTCGAAGGCTTCTTCGGCGTCCCGTGCGTCGGTCAGGCGAATACTGCGCACAGTACGGGCTTGATAGCCCACGTCTTTAAGCGTTTCCCGCAGGCCACCGTCGAAGCCGATCGGCAAGGCCAGGCTCGACCGTAACCCCAACGGCGGTGCGGCGCGCACCGTACGCCATTCGCAACGGTGCGGTTGGCTGCGGTAGTCGTTGATGGCGTCCACCAATTGCCGCTCGCCGCGGGCATGGGCAGGGCTGGTGAATAATGGCAACAGGGAGAGCAGGCACAGCGAAACGAAACGGCAAGAGCGAACGGGGTGGCGCATGGAGTGAACGGCTCAAGAGGGGAATTGCGGTAGCGTCAGGCTTGACGCCGATCCATCGGAAAATGCCTCGCTGCAGTTCGCAAGGCTTTCACGGCTGGGGTAGGACTGTGGGTTTGAGAACAAGTTTCGGGCGGGTGGAGACTTATCTTTGGGCCTGCCAAGCCTCTAGTGGAGAGGGAGTCATGCGGCAACGAGAGCCATTGTGGCAAGGGAGTTATTGTGGCAACGGGAGCTATTGTGGCGAGGGGATTTATCCCCGATGGGCTGCGAAGCAGCCCCCAAAAGGCTAAACCGTCATCAGTCTGATGTACGGGGGCGGCTGGTTTCAGGGCTGCTTCGCAGCCATCGGGGATAAATCCCCTCGCCACAACAGTGTTCAGCCTGATCTAACGTGCAGCGCCAGCCACCGGCGCCTTGACCCGCTCAACCTTGCGATACGTCAGCAACACAATGCCCGCCACCACAATCGCGCCACCCAGTACCTGGCCGGGATTGAGCATCTGGTCCAGCACCAGCCAGCCGATCAACAGGGTCGCCAGCGGTTCGATGTTCATTACCGGGGCATTGCGCGGCATGTCCAGGCGGGGCACGGAAATGAACAGCACGATAAACCCGGTGCCATAGAGCACCACCAACGTCGCCAGGGCGAACCAGCCGGTGCTGGTGGCGGGAAGGTCGAAACCGCCGGGCAGGGCACCGGTCAGGCCGGCGAGGTTGACGCTGCTGAAGACAATGAAAATGGTCAACAGGCTGCGCACCGAGCCGCGCACCTGGGACAGCTTGTGGTCGGTGATCCACAGCGCGCAGGCGAAGACGCACGCGGCACAGAAGGCCAGGCCGACCCCAAGCAACCATTGCGGGCCGACACTTTGCTCGGACGATAGCCGGGCTGGCACCTCCAGCACGAACACCAGCCCCACCAGGATCATGCCCATCAACGCGGCGGTGCGCGCGGTCGGCCGTGGCCCGCCCAAGGCCCATGTCAGCAGCGCGAGCAGAATCGGAAAGACATTGCCCACCAACAGCGCTAACGCCACTGGCACCCGCGCCACGGCTGAATACAGGCAGAGGCTCTGCGCACCGATCAACAGCCCCAGGGTCAATTGCCAGCGCCAGGCGCCGGGCGGCAAGCGCAGGCTTTGGCGTTGCCACAGCACCATCGCCGCCAGCACCAGCAGCGTCCCGCCCGAGCGCAGCAGGATGGCCAGCAATACACCGGCACCGTCGTCGAACGCCGCCCGCGCGGCGACATGGTTGCCGGCGAAGGCGCAGCCCATGCACAGCAGGACGAGTACTGCGAGGTGGCGTGGTAAAGGAGTGGGGGAGGCAGGTGCAGCGGTAGAGCGAGTCATGGCAGCGTCTCGAAGGGTCGAATTATTTTTTAGTTATAGGTTGTCGTACAACATGGTTTTTTACCCTATGGAGTGGCTAGAGACAAGGCCAAGATCCACATGACGGCTTTGTCGGCACGGCGACGCCTTCGCAAGACATCGCACGCAACCCCACGCTTTGCTGTACAACAATCGAACCGTTGTGTTGTTTACATCATTTCCCCTTTTGCGGAGCTATCCATGCGCCTGGCCGACTTCATCCTCGACAATATCGAGCCGATTCTGCAGGCGTGGGAAGACTTCGCCAAAACCATTACCCCCGCTTCCCATGGCATGGATTCGGCAGCCCTGCGCGACCATGCCATGCAGATGCTGCACACCATCGCCACTGACCTGCGCACGCCGCAAACGCGCAGGGAACAGATCGCCAAGTCCCACGGCGAGGCCCCGCCGGTTGAAGCCGAAACCGCTGCCGAAACCCATGCGATCATTCGTCAGTCTTCGGGTTTTACGGTGGAGCAAATGGTCTCGGAGTATCGGGCGCTGCGTACCAGTGTGCTTATGCTCTGGATGCCCCACACACGACTGGATCACGATCAGGTCATGAGCGACGTGATTCGGTTCAACGAGGCCGTGGACCAAGCTTTGGCGGAGTCTGTCGTCAGCTACTCGGGGGCGGTCGATGCGTCGCGCAACATCTTTCTTGGCATCCTCGGACATGACCTGCGAAGCCCATTGGGGGCGATCCTGTTGAGTTCCGAGGTGCTGCTGCGGGCCGGAGACCTGCCCGCCAAAGCCACCAAGATCACATCGCGCATCTACACCAGCGTCAAGCGCGCCAATAAAATCGTCGGCGACTTGCTGGATTTCACCCGGACCCAATTGGGAGCGGGCATTCCGGTGCAGCGTTTCAAGGGCGACCTGGTGGCGGCTTGCGAAGGGATGGTGGAGGAGGCGCGGGCCTATCACCCGGAAAACACGATCCTCTTTGAAACCACCGGTCCGCTGGAAGGACGCTTTGACCCGGCGCGCATGGAGCAGGTGTTCGCTAACCTGATCGGCAATGCCGTCCAGCATGGCACCGAGGGCACGCCGGTCACGGTTTCGTTGAGCACCGAAGAAGATATGGCGGTCATTGCGATCAACAACCAGGGCCAGCCTATCGAGAAAGATGCGATTGCGAGCATCTTCAACCCGATGATCCGACATCTGCGCAGCGGTGAGATGCAATACGGTCCTGCGGCCGGGTTAGGGCTTGGCTTGCACATCGCCTCGGCGATCGTCTCGGCTCACCAAGGCACCATCGAGGTTCACTCCAAGGCGCGAACGGGCACCACGTTCACCGTTCGTATCCCGCTGCACTCTGACTGATCGATGGTTTCGGTGGGCTGGGGTTCATACTTGTACGATGTCTTATCACGTAGTAAAACTGTCGTCCCGTCCAATAATAATTAACGGAGACGCACGATGGATGCTTCGCAAACTGCAACCGCCGCCGATCAGGGCCGCCGGGTATTCCTGAAAAAATCGCTGGTGGTCTCGGCCGCTGCCGCCACCTTGGGCAACTTGCCAGGGCTCGCTCAAGCCGAGCCTCTGAGCCAGCGTTACCCGGACCCGCTGGTCAATATCCTCGACCCCAGCTTCATGGACTTGCGCATTTTCAACGCCAGCGTGGAGAAGCTCGCCACCGGCCTGCGCTGGGCGGAAGGGCCGGTGTGGATAGGCGACGGTCGATACTTGTTGGTCAGTGATATTCCCAACAACCGCATCGTGCGCTGGGATGAAGTGACGGGCAGCCTGTCGGTCTACCGTGAGAATTCCAACTTCTCCAACGGCATGTGCCGCGATCGCCAGGGGCGATTGCTGGTGTGTGAAGGCTCTACCACTACGAGCGAAGGCCGGCGCATCACCCGCACCGAACACAACGGCACCCTGACCGTGCTGGCGGACAGTTTCGAGGGCAAGCCGTTTAACTCACCCAACGACATCGTCTGCAAGCGGGACGGTTCGGTCTGGTTCACCGACCCACCGTTCCAGACCGGCAACAACTATGAAGGGCACAAGATCGCGCCTACCCAACCCCACGCGGTGTACCGCATCGATGGTGAAACCGGCAAAGTCACCCGGGTAATCGACGACCTGGCGGGGCCGAACGGGCTGTGTTTCTCCCCGGACGAGAAAATCCTCTACGTGGTTGAAGGTCGCGCCAAGCCCAACCGCCTGGTCTGGGCGATCACAGTCAAGGACGACGGCACCCTGGGCGAACGGCGCAAGCACATCGAAGGCCTGGACTACGCCGCCCTCGACGGCATCAAGTGCGATGAAAGCGGCAATCTCTGGTGCGGCTGGGGCGGCAACGGCGACCCCAAGGCCGACCTGGAAAAACTCGACGGCGTGCGGGTGTTCAATCCGGAAGGCAAGGCCATCGGGCACATTTCCCTGCCGGAGCGTTGCCCGAACATCTGTTTCGGCGGCAGGGAAGGCAACCGGCTGTTCATGGCCAGCAGCCACTCGCTGTATTCGCTGTTCGTCAATACCCGCGGGGCGACGTTCGCCTGAGTGCAGGTATCGCTGTGGCAAGGGAGCCATTTCCCTTGCCACAGGTGCGGTTACTGTTAACGGCCCGGCAGCGCCGTACTGCCCCGCACCGTCAACTCAAACGGCAGCAACACATGCCGCTCGGCAATCGGCTTCTTCTCGATCAGCGCAATCAGCATCTGCACCGCTATTTGGCCAAACGCTTCGGCAGGTTGCGAAATGGTGGTCAGGGGCGGGTCGCAATACGCGGCGAAGGGGATGTCATCAAAACCTACCAGGGAAATATCCTCGGGCACCCGCAGGCCCATCTGCTTGATGCGCTTGAGCGCACCGATGGCCATTTCATCGTTTTCACAGAACAGCGCGCTGGGGCGGTCGGCCAGTTCCAGCATGGCGCCGGCGCCCTCGTACCCGGCCTTCAACGTGAAATCGCCATGGCAGATCAAACCCGGGTCGAGCGCAATGCCGGCCTGCTCCAGGGCTTGCTGATAACCGGCGACACGGTCCAGGGTCAGCGGGCTGCTGCGGGGCCCCTTGATGATACCGATGCGCCGGTGACCAAGGCCGATCAGGTGCTCGGTCATGGCTTGGGCGGCGGCTTGGTTGTCGAGGCTGATGGTCGGGAAGGGCGCGTCTTTGACCACTTCACAAGCATTGACCAGCGGCAGGGAATCGACACCCGGGGGGAGCGATTGGAAAGGATCGCTGGCGCGCAGCTGGATCACTCCGTCGGCCTGATGGGCGTAGACCAGGGCAGCGAACTCGCGCTCGATCTGCTCCCGGCCCTGGGTGTCGCATAGCAGCAATCGATAACCCGCCGCCTGCGCGGCCTGCTGCGCGCCACTGATGACCCGGGCGAAAAACGTGTTGGCGATGGCCGGCACCAGAATCACCAGGTTGCCGGTCCGGCGGGAGCGAAACTGCACCGCCATCAGGTTGGGTCGATAACCGGCCTGTTCCACCGCCGCATTGACCTTGTCCCGCGTCTCGGGAAGCACCCGTTCGGGCGACTTCAGCGTTCTGGACACCGTGGCCACCGAAACCCCCGCGAGCCGGGCCACTTCACGAATGTTGGACAAAATCACCTCAGCAAACAGGGGTACGGCTGGGGAGCTTACCGCAGGTTGGGCGCGTTACAAATGTCCAGGCGTGAACCCTTTGGGTTTGACACGCCGGAAAACTGAGCCTAGATTTCCGCCATGATGTAACCGGTTACATCGTCATCCTGACGAGAAGAGAAACGCGATGAATCCTGTAGCACCGAAAATAAGAATGGGCTTCGTCGGCGGTGGCGAGGGCGCTTTCATCGGCCAGGCCCACCGCCAGGCGGCCGGGCTGGACGGCGGTTTCGAGCTGGTGTGCGGCGCGTTCAGCCGCGACGTCCAGAACAATCAGCGAACCGCCGCGACCCTGGGCCTGCCCGCGTCCCGCTGCTACAGCGACTGGCAGCACCTGCTGGACACCGAAGCGGCGTTGCCGGCGGACCAGCGCATGGAGCTGCTGGTCATCGTCACGCCCAATCATCTGCACGCCCCGATAGCCAGCCAGGCGTTGAAGGCCGGTTTCCATGTATTCAGCGAAAAACCTGCGGCGATGAGCCTGCGTGAACTGCTCGCCTTGAAGGAAGTGGTTCACAGCAGCGACCGGCTCTATGGCTTGGCCCACACGTACCTCGGTTACGCCATGGTCTGGCAGGCCCGGGCCATGGTGCGCTCGGGCGTGATCGGTGCGGTGCGCAAAGTGCTGGTGGAATACCCGCAAGGCTGGCTGAGCCAGGACGTCGCTGGCCAAGGCAACAAACAGGCTGGCTGGCGCGACGACCCGCACCAGTCGGGGCTGGGCGGCTGCATCGGTGACATTGGCACCCATGCGTTTTCCCTGGCCGAATTTGTTGCCGGCCAACCCATCGAGCGGATCTGCGCCGCGTTGGGCACCCATCTTCCGGGGCGACAGCTGGATGATGATGTGTCGGTACTGTTCCAAATGAGCGACGGGGCCAGTGGCGTGTTGATCGCCAGCCAGGTCTGCGCCGGCGAAGAGAACCCGCTGAAAATCCGCGTCTATGGCGACAAGGGCGCGCTGGAATGGCGCCAGGAAGAACCGGCGAGCTTGATCCACCGCGCCCTCGACCAGCCCATGCGCATCCTGCGATCCGGAGTCGGCCAGCCGTGGCTGTGCGAGGCCGCGACCCAGCGCATGCGCCTGCCGGCGGGGCATCCGGAAGGGTATTTGGAGGCGATGGCCAATCTCTACGGCGATTTCGCCCGCGCCATTCGCGGCGATGTCCACGGCCACGAAGTCCCGGGGGTACCCGGCATCGACATCGGCCTGCGGGGCATGGCGTTCATCGAAGCCGCCATCGCCAACCACCGCGGCAACGCCAAATGGACCGAACTGGTCTGCACCGCATGAATCCGGAGAGCCTTGTAATGTCCAGCCCTCAAACCCCGACGGGCCTGCGCGGCCCGGGTATTTTCCTGGCGCAGTTCATGTCCGCCGAAGCGCCGTTCGACACCCTGGCCAACATCGCCCAGTGGGCCGCCTCGCAAGGCTACAAAGCGGTGCAATTGCCAACGTCGGGCACGCAGTACATCGACCTGGCCCGGGCCGCCGAGAGCCAGGATTATTGCGACGGACTCAAGGCTACTTGCGCGCAATTCGGCGTTGAGATCAGTGAGCTGTCGACGCACCTGCAAGGCCAGTTGGTGGCGGTGCACCCGGCGTTCGACGCGCTGTTCGACGACTTTGCCCCGGCGCATGTGCGTGGCCAGCCCGAGGCGCGGACCGAGTGGGCGATCGAGCAATTGAAACTCGCCGCCCGCGCCAGCCAACGCTTGGGCCTCAAGGCACACGCGACGTTTTCCGGTGCGCTGCTGTGGCCGTACATGTACCCGTGGCCGCAACGCCCCAACGGTCTCGTTGAGCAAGGATTTGCCGAACTGGCCCGTCGCTGGTTGCCGATTCTGAATGCCTTCGATGCGGCTGGCGTGGACCTGTGCTACGAAATCCACCCCGGCGAAGACCTGCACGACGGCGCCTCGTTCGAACGTTTCCTGGAAGCCGTCGACCATCATCCGCGGGCGGCGATTCTCTACGATCCCAGCCATTTGCTGCTGCAACAGATGGATTACCTGGGCTTCATCGACCGCTACCACGAGCGCATCCGCATGTTTCACGTCAAGGACGCCGAGTTCCGCCCGGATGCCCGTTCCGGGGTGTACGGCGGATACCAGGGCTGGGTCGATCGCCCTGGCCGGTTCCGCTCCCTGGGCGATGGCCAGATCGATTTCAAATCGATTTTCAGCAAGCTGACGCAATACGACTTCAGCGGTTGGGCGGTCTTGGAATGGGAATGCTGCCTGAAGGATTCGCAGCAAGGCGCCGCGCAAGGCGCCGCGTTCATCCAGCGGCACATGATCAACAAGACCCGCAAGGCGTTCGACGATTTTGCCGGGGTGACGGCGGATGAAGACTCCAATCGCCGGTTGTTGGGTCTGTCGAGATAACCGGCCCGACACATAAGCAGCATTTGGTTTTAACAAGAACAACAAATAAAAACGGTGACGGCCATGAGCCCAATGTATGCGCGCTTGAGCGTGATGATGTTCCTGCAATTCTTCATCTGGGGTGGCTGGTTCGTCACCCTCGGTACTTTTCTTTCCAGCACCCTGGGAGCCAGCGGCGGGCAGGTCGGGATGGCGTTTGCCACCCAGTCGTGGGGGGCGATCATCGCGCCATTCGTGATCGGCTTGATCGCCGACCGCTACTTCAACGCCGAGCGCATCCTCGCGGTCCTGCACTTGCTGGGCGCGGTGTTGCTGTTCCAGCTGTACTCGGCGCCTGATTTCGGCGTGTTCTACCCGTATGTGCTGGCGTACATGGTGGTCTACATGCCAACGCTGGCCCTGGTCAATTCGGTGGCATTCCGGCAGATGCGCGACCCGGCGCTGGAGTTCTCCCGCATCCGGGTGTGGGGCACCGTTGGCTGGATCGTCGCCGGCGTGGTCATCAGCTTTGTGTTTGCCTGGGACTCACGCGAGGCGATCTCCACCGGCGGTTTGCGCAATACCTTCCTCATGGCGGCCATCGCCTCGCTGGTCTTGGGTCTCTACAGCATCACGCTGCCAGGCACGGCCCCGCTCAAGGACCAGGCGAACGCTGGAGGTATCAAGCAATTGCTGGGGCTGGATGCCTTGGGGCTGTTGAAGGACCGCAGCTACCTGGTGTTCTTTATCGCCTCGATCCTGATCTGCATTCCCTTGGCGTTCTATTACCAGAATGCCAATCCGTTCCTGGCTGAAACCGGCATGACCAACCCGACAGCGAAGATGGCCATCGGACAAGTCTCCGAAGTGCTGTTCATGCTGCTGTTGCCGCTGTTCATCCAGCGCTTCGGTATCAAGCGGGCGCTGTTGGTGGGCATGTTGGCGTGGGCGTTGCGCTACGTGTTATTTGCCTACGGCAATAACGGCGACCTGGCGTTCATGCTGTTCACCGGCATTGCCCTGCATGGCATCTGCTACGACTTCTTTTTTGTTTCCGGGCAGATCTACACCGACGCCCAGGCGCCGAAGCATTTGCGCAGCTCGGCCCAGGGGCTGATTACGCTGGCGACTTATGGCTTGGGGATGCTGATCGGCTTCTGGGTGGCGGGGCAGGTGACCGATCACTTTGTCGCGGCAGGTGGGCATGACTGGCAGAGCATCTGGCTGTTCCCGGCCGGTTTCGCGTTAGTGGTGTTGGTCTGTTTCCTTTTTACCTTCCGTGGCCAGCAGGCGCTCGTCGTGCCGTCAAAGGCCTGAAGCAGGGCTGGGCGTCAGTCATTTGTGACTGGCGCTCAGTTTGGTGTAGGTGACTTTCCCGCCTTCATTGGAGTAGCCCTTGTTATCCAAAGTGTAGACGCCGGCCTTGAAATAGAAGTCGTAGCCCTGCCAGGACTTGTCCAGCATCACCTGTTTGCCACTGTTGCCGATCAGCACCGAGAGCTGGCCTTGCTTGTCCATTTGCAATGTGTACGAGAAGGATTTATTCAACGGCACCTTGGGCACGGTATAGATCACCGGGCTTTTCTTGTCCTTGGGTTTGACCCGGTATTCCACGTCGATATTGCCGATGCCCTTTTCGTAGCGGTACACCAGCTTCAACAAGGGCGTCGGTGCATCCTTGGCGTGGATCTGCGCCACGACCACGCGGCCTTCCGAAGGCACCTGGTTCACCGACAATTCGCCCTTGAGCGTGTTGGTGCCGCTGTTGTAGCGCCAGTTGCGATGTTTTCCGTCTTTGCTGGTTTCCCGCAGTTCGGAACGCGGGTAGTCGCTGTTACCGGTATGGGAGCCGGTGACAGGTGCCCAAAAAACGATCCTTTGGCCGTTATTGTCGAAATATTTGTTATTCAAACTCGGCATGGCTTTGGTCGCCACGACCTGCGCGGGCGTTTGCACCGGCAGGGTAACGCTCCAGACAGTGACGTCAATCATGATGAAACCTCCAACGGGACCGGCCGTTATCTGGCGGCCTTCAAGACAAGGAAATTGCCTTCCGTGGCGTAGTTTCATGCTATCGACGGGAGTCTGTTTCGCTGGAGGCCCAACTGACGGATGGCTCTGCGATGAGCCTCTAGGGCCCTTGAATGGGCGAGATGACGTTGTGTCTTTTTGTTGCTGATCGGTTAGAGTACGCGCCGCCCGAGAGATGGATCCCGGGCGTTTATCCATGGAGCCTCAAATGAATCACTTCAGTAAAGTCGTTGCCGCCACACTGTTGGGCCTGGCCCTGGCGGGTTGCACTGGCGCCCCGATGAAAACCCAGCAATACGACAGCAGCCAATACACCGTTGTCGGCCACAGCGAAGCGTCGGCCACCGGCCTGATGCTGTTCGGCTTGATCCCGATCCGTCAGAACAGCCGTTTCGTGCGCGCCCAGACCGCAGCGATCCAGGCCAAGGGCGGTGACGCCATGATCAACACCCAAGTCCAGGAAAACTGGTTCTGGGCCTGGGTCCTGAGCGGTTACACCACCTCGGTGTCCGGTGATGTGATCAAGCTGAAGAACGTTCAGTAAGCAGTGCCGTACAGGTAAGTAAGCTTACCTGTGGCGAGGGAGCTTGCTCCCGCTGGGCTGCGTAGCAGCCCTTTTTATGCGATTGCCGCGCAATCGAGCGGGAGCAAGCTCCCTCGCCACCACAGCCAATCCTGGCTAACGTCCTCCCACCACCATATGACTGAACGGCGCCACATACGCCTGCAACGTCACCAGCCCGCCCACCAGAATCGCCAGCACCACCGAGTGGAAAAACACGTAGCGCAGGATTTCCCCTTCGTGGCCGTACCAGCGTGTCGCGGTTGAAGCGACCACGATCGACTGGGCATCGACCATCTTGCCCATGACCCCGCCGGAACTGTTCGCCGCCGCCATCAGCACCGGACTGATTCCCAACTGTTCCGCCGTGACCCGTTGCAAGCCACCGAACAGCACGTTCGACGCCGTGTCCGATCCGGTCAGCGCCACCCCGAGCCAGCCCAGAAGAGTGCCGAACATCGGATAGAAAATGCCCGTCGCGGCAAAGGCCAGGCCCATGGTGGCGTCCAGTCCCGAATAACGCGTGAGAAACCCCAACGCCAGCATCGCCACGATGGTGATCAGCGAGTAGCGCACCACCCAGAGTGTTCGCAGGTACTGGCGCAGCAGTTGCGGGATCGAATAACCCATCAGCAAACCGCCGAGAACGGCCGCCAGGAAGATGCCGCTGCCGGTCGCGGTGAACCAATTGAACTTGTAAATCGCCTCTTCGGTTTTAGGCTGAGGCACCACCGGCGGGACCTTTTCGATCTGCTGGTGCAGGGTGGTGAAGGTCAGCAGGGGTGAGAAGATCGAATTCGCCTCGCGCATCGGCTTGCCTTGGGGATCAAGCTTGGCCGATTGGGTTTGTGGGTCTAGCGCCGGACGGGTGTCGAACAGGTTCTTGAAGCCTTGGGTGCCCCAGGCGAACACGAACACGGTGAGGATGATCCACGGCATCCAGGCCCGCAGCACCGCAGGTTTAGCATCGCCGGCGAAGGCACCGCTGGCCACCGGTTCCTGCGCCTCGCTGGCGTCGATCTTCGAGTCATCGTGGCGCCCCGACAGCGCGGCGGAGGTGTGCACCGTGGCTGGTTTCCAGACCTTGAGGAAGCCGGTGAGACAGGCCATGGAAATCAGCGCGGCGATCACATCCACCAGCATCGGGCCGTGGTAGTTGGAGACGAGGAATTGCGGGATGGCAAAGCTGACGCCGGCCACCAGGATCGCCGGCCAGATCTCCAGCATCTTGCGCCAACCGGCAAAGGCCCAGATCAACCAGAACGGCACGATCACCGAGAAAAATGGCAACTGCCGGCCGACCATCATCGACAGCTCCATTTCATCCAGCCCGGTGACCTTGGCGAGGGTGATGATCGGCGTACCGAGGGCGCCGAACGCCACGGGCGCGGTGTTGGCGATCAAGGCCAGGCCCGAGGCCGCCAGCGGCGAGAAACCCAGCCCGATCAGGATCGCCCCGGTCACCGCTACCGGCGTGCCGAAACCCGCCGCGCCCTCGAAGAACGCACCGAAACAGAAGGCGATCAATAGCAATTGCAGGCGCCGGTCGTCGGTGATGCGCGCCAGGGAATCCTGCAGCACTTTGAACGAACCGTTCTCGGTCGTCAGCCGGTGCAGGAAAATGATGTTGAGCACAATCCAGCCAATGGGCAGCAAACCGTTGGCTGCGCCATACAGCGCCGCCGACCCGGCCATGCCGGCGGGCATGCCGAAGGCGAAAATCGCGATCAGCAAGGCCGAGGCCAGGGCCAGCAACGCCGCCAGGTGTGCCTTGATATGAAAGAACGCCAGAGACGCCAGCATCACCACCACCGGGACCGCCGCCAGAAACGTCGACAGCACCGCATTACCGAAGGGATCGTAGACTTGTTGCCAGACCATGTTCCACCTCTGCTTTTTATTGTTGGAAGTGCAGGCCCCGGGGGGATTGGCAGAAAAGTATAGGCGGGGATTGGCGCGGCCATGTGGATCAGGTAATGCCCCGTGGCGAGGGAGCTTGCTCCCGCTGGACCGGACTGGCGCCTGCGAGCGATGTGGCGAGGGGATTTATCCCCGATGGGTGGCGAAGCCGCCCCAAGAATCTTGTGTCGGTAGAAAAAGCCTGGGCCTGCTGCGCACTCCATCGGGGATAAATCCCCTCACCACAGAGGGAAGTGGTGTGCCGGCTAATGCGTGCGCTCGCTTTCTTCCTGGCGAAGCTCACGGCTCAAGCCGTCGCAGCTTTGCGACCAGTCGGTAAGCCAATCGGGCATCGCCGGGGACTGTTCGGCCAACCCTAATTCACGAATGAACTCACCCGGCGCAATCGTGCCTTTGGCCGAGCGGAACAGGCCGCGCATGATCACCACCCCGACCATGCGCCCCTGGCTCATGAAGCGGTGCTCCATGAAGGTCCACTTGTCGTCCCAGCCGAGCATTCGGGTGTGCACCTCGAAGGCCTCGAACAGCTTCAACTCCCGGCGAAACTTGCCCCAGACGTCTCCCACAATCGGCACCGCGCGGTTGCGCAACGCCACTTTATAAGCGCCGCTGCGCAGCACGTAATCCATGCGGCCCACATCGGCCAGAGTGAAATAACGCCCGTTGGTGACGTGGCGGTTGAGGTCCAGGTCCAGCGGCCAGACGCGCATGCGCACCACAGTGGTGTCCAGGGGCGCCGTGGTTTTGCGCCAGGGACGACGAAACAGCATTAGCAGAAGTCGGAACCAGAGATTCATAAATGCGCCATGGGAGGGGAAAACGGCGCACTTTAGTCCCCGGCGCCGGGTGCGGGCTAGGTGCGTAAATGACGATTTTCACGGCAATCGCGCATTTGAGGCATGTTTGGGATGTTGGGTCCGTGCACAGGCTGATGTGGCGAGGGAGCTTGCTCCCGCTGGGTGGCGCAGCCGCCCCAAGAGTCTTATGCCGAAACATAGCGCTTGGGCCTGCTGCGCAGTCCAGCGGGAGCAAGCTCCCTCGCCACGGGGATTGATGTTTGGCTCAATTTCGGGGGCTGCCTGTAAGGCCGTCATCGCGAGCAAGCTCCCACAATTGGGTTGGGGGTGTCCTGCGTATGATCGCCATGACAGATGCCAAAAAGAGCTGAGTCAGAGCAACCCTATATCTGAATACACACACACCTGTGGCGAGGGAGCTTGCTCCCGCTGGGTGGCGAAGCCGCCCCAAAATCTGTGCCGGAACAAAGATATCGGGCCTGCCACGCAGTCCAGCGGGGATAAATTCCCTCGCCACAAGAGCGATGCATTATGGCGACGGGTGAGCTTCGACGTTGTCTAGTGCGCGGTTCGCCAGCAGTCCGCTCAGTTCGATCAGTTGCTGGATGCCCAAGGCAAAGTGGCGTCGTGAACCTTCAAGCTCAAAGGCCAGGTCACTGACCATGACATTGGCCGAGGCCAGGGTTTCGCTGAGGTTGGCGAGCAGGCTTTCGGTGTCGATGTCCTTGACGACCGTAAATAGCTGCCCGTGAAGGGGATCCGCTTCGCACTTGTTAGGTTTGGGCTTGAGGTAGTAGTCAAGGGCGCGCTCGGCAGCTTCGTCGAGTTTCTGGGTGTTGGTTTTTTTGCGCGGTGAAGTCGGATCGGTGTCCGGTGGGTTGGGCGTTACTTTGAACATAGATGAATCTCCAAATCTTAAAAGGAGAGCCATCACCCTCGCTACCAAACGAAGGGTGGCGGCCATACGCGGGTTGGTAGACCGGTGACTTGGAGAACCGGCGCGTCCGAGGACGCCCTGCGCATGACCGCCATAAAAAACAGATACCAAAGGGCCTCTGTTAGAGGGGCTATGCGACAAGTCAAAGCCGGGCTACCAAACCCGATCGCTGATTCTCAGCGACCCGGAAACGATAGAGCCCAGCCCCATGGCGCACAAGCCGGCGGATTCTGGCGTAGTGGTAGGTAATGACGCAAGACAACGTAGCCGGAATCAGAGCAATCCTACATCTGGATAAACACAGCCCCTGTGGCGAGGGGATTTATCCCCGCTGGGTCGCGCAGCGGCCCCAAGAATTGTGCTGGTACAAAGAGCTTGGGCCTGCTGCGCAGTCCAGCGGGAGCAAGCTCCCTCGCCACGGGGATTGATGTTGGCTCAATTTTGCGGGCTGCCTGTAAGGCCGCCATCGCGAGCAAGCTCGTTCCCACAATTGGAGCGGCGATGTGCAGAGAATGTCAGCCTTTCGCCGCCATCGCCGTCACTTCCACCCGCATTCCCTCGACTGCCAGCGCCGCCACGCCCACGGCGGCGCGAACCGGCCACGGTTTGGCGAAGAAGCGCTTGTAGACTTCATTGAATGCCGCACGATCCGCCATGTCAGTGAGGTAAATGGTCAAGTGCAGCACGCGATCCATGGAACTGCCGGCGCCCTCCAGGGCGGTCTTGAGGGCTTGCAGCGTGCATTCGCTCTGAAGCGTGATGTCACCCAATTCCAGGCTGCCGTCGGCGTGGGTGGGGATTTGCGTGGAAACCAGCAGGCCGCCGAAACCGGCGACGTCGGAGGAAATGGAGTCCGCATCCGGATCTGGAATAAACGTGATGTCTGGGTTGCTCATGCAAAGCCTCGTGCTGGAAAAGAAAAAGGACCGCCGCAGTTTACCGTCCATTGCTGCGTCGTTCCTGCATTCCTTTACTCGTGCGCTCCCAGCCCGTTGTTTTGCGCCAGCGCCTGGATGTAGGCCTCAAGCGTCAGGGTGCCGTGCACGACGTCGTCGCCCACGTCGAAGCCACTGTCGAGGCTGACGGCGCTCATGCGCGCATAGGATTGCGCCGCAGCAGGGCTGAAACCGAGGCCCCGGAAGGTGCTTTCCCATTGGTCCCTGGGTATCACCTGTACCTCGACCGGTCGGCCGAGCGCCTGGGAAAAAGCCTGCGCCACATCGTTGGGTGAGTACAGGTGAGGCCCCTGCACGTTACGCACGCCAACGTCATCAACCGACGATAGCAACCGCGCGGCCGCCACTTCGCCCAGGTCCCGGGGCGCAACCATGGGGAAGGCCAGGTCGGCTGGAAACAGCGTGGGCAGCTTGCCGGTCTCGCGCACGGTATCGAGCAGGCTGTCCCAGTTACTCATGTAGTAAGCCCCGCGATTGATCGCCGCCGGGATCGACTGCTTGCGCAGCCCTTCCTCCAATTCCCACAAGACGCTGAGATCGCCGATACGCTCGCCGGGTTGGGCGCCGGCGGTGGATTGCACGACGATTTTCTCAAGGCCCGATCCGTCGAGTGCGGCCAGGATGTTGGCGACCGTGCGCCGTTCCACCGCATCGGTATCGGTACTGGGAGCAGCCGGCGGATTGAGAATGAACGCCCTGCGCCCGAGCCGAAAGACGGCGCGCAGCGACTCGACGTTTTCGGCGTCCGCTTCGACGATTTGAGCGCCCCTGGCGCGCCATTCGGTCGCGTGGGTGGCGTTGCGGGTCATGATAATCACGGCATGCCCTGGCGCCAGCAAGGCTCGGGCCGTGGCCGAGCCAACGTGGCCTGTGGCGCCCATGATCACGTACATGGCTTTATCTCCCAAAGTCAAAGTCCGCCCTGGGCCGGACGGTGGGGTGTCATTGCCGGCTCAAGGTGCGGTTGCGCGCCGTTCAGGCGTGCGGCCAGCTGTTGTGCCTGTTCCCATCCCAGCGCGGGTTCCAGCCAGTCAAGCGCATCTTCGGCACTGAAGGCCAGTACCCGCTGCCGCTGGTTGGCGATGTCGCCATACGTCACCAGGGCCAGGCCGTCACAGCCAAACGGGGTCTCGCTGGCCTGGGCCAGGGCGGCCAGGAAGATCGGGGCCGACTGCCGGGCGGTCGTGTAGGTGAGGCGTTGCGCCTGAGCGGGCGAGGCGGGAGCTTGCGACTCATACCAACCCTCCACGGCGACCAGTACGCGGCCTTCGTGCTTGATGGGGTCGAAGACCTTGGAACGCATCACCAGATGCAAAGGCAGATGGGTCAGCGGCGGCATCGTTCCGACCGACCAGATCGGCGACCAACCCCAGCGAACCTTGATGCACTCCAAGTGCCCACCGCGACGGCGAATGGCGCTGACCTGCATGTTTGGCTCGATCAGGCTCTGGCGGTCCTGGACCCTGGACGGTGTTGTCACGTACAGGTCCAAGGGCGTCACGCTTGCACCGCAACGACTGCCGGGCGTGTCTCGCTGGGCGAAATACGCCAAGGAGTCTTTTGAAGAAACGTGCTGAACAAGACGGTCACACATAACGAACTCCCGGCAGTGAAACGCAAAGCATTCTTGATGTACCCGCCGTTCAGGCCGCGACGGTCGAAGCGCGTCATCGGGGCTTTCAGCGGTGTCATGTAGGTCCGAGCCGTGGCGAATGGCTTGGTTCGAAAATCCTTGCGGCGGGGGGACGAGTGGGCAATGGGGTGAATGCACTATCGCCTTTCGCGAGCAGGCTCGTTTCCACGCTGTTGTGCATTGATGAAATCCACAAAAGCCCTCAACGGCGAGGGCAGGTAGCGGCGGCCGGGGTAGTAGAGGAACGGTCCGGTAAAGCGCTGCCACCAGGGTTCGAGTACCGGCTCCAGGACGCCGCTGTCCAAGTAGGGGCGTAGCCAGTCCTCGAACAGGTAGACGATGCCCAACCCATCCACCGCCGCTTGCACCGACAGGTCCACCGCGCCGCCGATCCGCACGATCAACGGGCCGCTGGGGTCGACACTTACCGTCTCACCGTTGCGCTCATAGTCCCAGAGCGGCAACGCGCCGCTGGGGAATTTGCCGCGCAGGCACGCGTGTTGGAGCAGATCCCGCGGATGCTCGGGCCGGCCCCTGGCGTCCAGATAAGCGGGCGAGGCGGCTGTTGCAAAGCGCTGGAATCTTGGACCAATGGGGATGGCGATCATGTCCTGCTCAAGGCGTTCATCGTAACGAATACCGGCGTCGCACCCAGCCGCGAGCATGTCGACGAAGCTCTCCTCGGCGACCACTTCCAGGCGAATATCTGGATGGCTCTTGAGAAACGGCGTGATGATCGAAGGCAGCACCAGGCGGGCGGCACTGACCGGCACGTTCAGCCTGAGGGTGCCTGAGGGGCGGTCGCGGAAATCGTTGACCACGTCCAGCGCCGATTCGACTTCGCCGAGCGCCGGCACGATGCGCTCCATCAACCGCGCACCGGCCTCGGTCGGCACGACGCTGCGCGTGGTGCGGTTGAGCAGGCGCACGCCCAGACGGCTTTCCATGCGCCTTACGGCATCGCTGAGGCTGGAAGCGGATTTGCCGCTTAGCCGTGCGCCTTCACGAAAGCCGCCCGCATTGACCACCGCCACGAAGGCCAGCAAGTCTTGTATATCCGTCGCCATTGTTCTCTCCGTCGTACAGCCCGTGCTGATTGCACCTGATTATCAAGGGAATGGTCAACGCCTATAGTCGGCTCAATCATATTGATCCAAGGGGCACGACATGAACATTGCAGGCAAGGCAGGCACTTTTTTACTGGGCGACCGCACGGTCAATCGCATGGGTTACGGCGCGATGCAGTTGGCGGGGCCCCAGGTCTTCGGACCGCCGAAAGATCCGGCGGCCGCCGTCGCCGTGCTGCGCGAAGCATTGGCGAGCGGGGTCAACCACATTGACACCGCCGATTTCTACGGGCCCCATGTCACCAATCAGCTGATCCGCGAAGCGCTGCACCCTTACGCCCAGGACCTGGTCATCGTCACCAAGGTCGGCGCCGTTCGTGGCGCCGACGCGTCCTGGAACCCGGCCCACAGCCCAGCCGAGTTGACCCGTGCGGTCCACGACAATCTGCGCAACCTGGGCGTGGAGGTATTGGAGGTCGTCAACCTGCGGGTATGGGGCGATCTGCATTCGCCCACGGAAGATTCCATCGAGCAATCGTTCACAACGCTGGCCGAGTTGCAGCGCCAGGGCCTTATCCGCCACCTGGGCCTGAGCAACGTCACGGCAGCGCAGGTCAAGCAGGCCCAGGGCATTGCCCAGGTGGTCTGTGTGCAGAACCACTACAACCTGACCCATCGCGACGACGAACAACTCATCGCTGACCTGGGCCAGCAGGGTATCGCCTATGTGCCGTTCTTCCCCCTGGGCGGCTTTACACCGCTGCAATCGGAGACCCTTTCCAGCGTGGCGGCGCGCCTGGAGGCGTCACCGCTGTGCGTGGCCCTGGCGTGGCTGCTGCAACGTGCGCCGAATATCCTGCTGATTCCCGGCACATCGTCCTTGGCGCACCTGCGGGAGAATCTCACCGCGAGTGAGCTGAGCATCCCCGCACCGATGCTCGCCGAGCTGGACGCACTGGTCTAGGCCGCCAGGAAAGCCAACGTCTCGCCATCTTCCGGTATCAACAACCGGCCTGCGACGTTGGCCAGCGCGGCGCTCCAATTTGCAGCGGATGTTCAAGGCACTGAAAGGGCTTACGCCGGTGGCGTACCGGTGTAAATTCGGGCGTGTGTGACGCCGGTCAACCAGTCGTCTTTTCCGTTTCGTTGCGATGGTGTTCCTGCCAGTTGTCGACGGGGCGGGCACGGTCTTCGTTGAACATGTCCGTGAGCAGCGCATTGGCACGCCGAAAGGCATCGTGGCGGAACTTGAGGTCGTCTTCCGGCTGGGCGACGATTTCCTCCAGCATCTTGAGGTTCAGTCGGCGGAACTGATCCGCCCGCTCGCGCGCTTCGTAAGCCCCGACGCCCATGTGCTCCAGCGCACTGCGACCCAATGACAGCGCACTCTCGAAGGTTTCCCGCTCAGCCGCCTCCACGCCCATCTGCCGAAGGATGATGAGGTGCCCCATGTCCCGCGCCCGCACGATCAACTGCAACGCGGGGAAGTGCTCCTGGGCCAGGCGGGTCAGCGTCAGGTTGTCTTCTCGATCGTCGATCGCATTGATCAGCACCACCGCTTGGGCCGCGCCGGCTGCGTGCAGCAAGTCGAGGCGCGTGGCATCGCCATAAAAGACTTTCACACCGAATTTACGCAGCGTCTCGATGTTGTCGGGGTCGTGATCCAATACCACCACCTCGACGCCGCAAGACATCAACAGACGTCCGGCGATCTGCCCGAAACGCCCGAACCCTGCGATGATCACTCGTGGATTCTGCTGGTCGACGAGGTCGGATTCGCGTTTGTTTTTCTTGGCGACGGACTCGAAGCGCTCCAGCAACACGATCAGCAAGGGCGTCAGGCACATGGACAGGGCCACCGCCAGGGTCAGGCTCTTGCCCCATTGATCGGTCAAGATGCCGGCCACGGTCGCCGCGCCGAACACCACGAAGGCGAATTCGCTGCCCTGGCCCAGTAACACCGCCTGCCAGGAGCGCTGGGCGGCGGGGACGTTGAGGAACCGGCCCGCCATCTTGATCACCAGCAGCTTGATCAGGATGAAACCCAGGGTCAGGGTGATGACTTTCAGCGGTGCGTTGATCAGGGTGCCGAAATCGATCGACATGCCGACACCGATGAAGAACAGACCCAACAACAGGCCTTTGAACGGTTCAATGTCGCTTTCCAGCGCATGGCGGTATTCAGAGCTGGCGAGCAGGACCCCGGCGAGGAACGCGCCCATGGCCATCGATAAACCGGCTTCTTCCAGCAGAAAGCCAAAGCCGAACACCAGGAAAAGCGCCACGGCACTGAAAATCTCCCGCAAGCCTGACCGCGCTGCGAAGCGCAGCAGCGGTCGCGTCACGTAGCGTCCCAACAGTACGACGATGGCGATGGCGGCGACGATTTTGCCAATCGATAGCAACAGCGCCGTGCCCGAAGGCGTGTCGCCGTGGGCCGACAACAACGGAATCATCGCCACCAGCGGAATGGCCGCGATGTCCTGGAACAGCAGCACGGCGAAGCTGCTGCGGCCGACGGCGGTGGCGGTCAGGTTGCGTTCGTTCATGGCCTGCATGGCGATGGCCGTGGAGGACAGGCTCAGGGTCAGGCCGACCAGCAGCGCTGCCGTCCAGTTCAGGCCCAGGGCCGTGCAGAACAAGCCAATGGCAGCGCCACAGGCGAGCATCTGCTGGGCACCGCCACCGAACACCATCTTGCGCAGGGCCCAGAGCCGTTTGGGGTCGAGCTCGAGGCCGATGATGAACAGCATCAGCACCACGCCGATTTCAGCGAACTCCAGGATCGCTTTTACATCGGTAATCAGCTTCAGCCCCCACGGGCCGATGATGCACCCGGCCAGCAGGTAACCCAACACCGGGCCCAGGCCCAACCGGACGGCGATCGGCACGATCAACGTCGCCGAGCCCAGGTAAATGAGCAGTTCAATCAGGCTGTGCGTCTCCATTTCAATCTTCCTTCCAGGCGGCTAGGCGAGCGCCATAGTGTTCGATTTGTGCGTGTTGGGCGTCAGGGTCGGCGGCATAGGCGCCATGCACGACCACCGGCTCCAGCCAGCGCATGCCACAGTAAATGGCCGTGGCGTGAAGAGGTTGGGCCAGCGCCGAAAAATCGGGGTAGTCGCCGATTGCAAAATGCGCGTGATCGCCACCGGTGGTGACGGTCCACAGCAAGCGCTTGCCTTTGAGGGCAACGGCGTCTTTACCGTAGGCCCAGCCGTGGGTGAACACCTTATCGATCCACAGTTTCAGCAGGGGCGGTGCGCTGTACCAGTACATTGGGTGCTGGAGGACGATAAGCTCTGCTTGTTCCACCGCTCGCTGTTCCGCCTCGACGTCGATATCGAAGTTGGGGTAAAGCGCGTAGAGCGAACGTATGACCACGTCCGGGTTGGTCGACACTCGCTTGAGCATCTGCTGGTTGACCCGCGATTTGTCGGGGTAGGGGTGCGCATAAATGATAAGAATCATCGGTGAATTCCTTGGTTTGGCTCCGTCGATTCCTGTCTGTCGTGAGCGCGAACGATGGCATTGGGTCGAGCGATACAAACAAGAGCGCCTTCCCGGAACAGGGTCCAGGCCGGAAAAGCCGGACATCCTACCGAGGAAGGCGCTGAATGTTTAGAGCGGATCGGTACATCGGGCACTTCAGTCAAGCGGCAGCGAGACCCTGGCCTCCAATCCGCCACCCCGTCGATTCCTCAGGATCAGCGTGCCGCCATGCTCCAGCACTGTCGCCCGCGCCGCCGACAGGCCCAGCCCGACGCCGCCGGTGTGCTTGTTGCGAGAGCCTTCGATGCGAAAGAACGGCGTGAATACCCGCTCAGCGTATTCAGGGGCGATGCCTGGGCCTCGGTCCAGGATGCGAATGACCACTCGGTGGGCGTCGACCTCCAGCCGGATGGCCGGTTCGTGCCCATATTTTATGGCGTTGTCGATCAGGTTGATCAGCGCTCGCTTGATGCCGATGGGCCGACCCACATAGACAAGGCGATGGGCGCCGTCGAAGGAAACCTCGATGCCGGCATCCTTGAGATCGTCGACAATGGTGTGCAGCAACTCGGCCAGGTCGAAGGCGGTGGCGGTTTCCAGGCGCGCATCGTCGCGGAAGAACTCCAGGGCCGAATTGACCATCGCCTGCATTTCATCCACGTCCCTGAACAACCTGGACTGTTGCTCGGCGTCTTCGATGAATTCCCCGCGCAGGCGCATGCGGGTCAATGGCGCCCGTAAGTCGTGGGAAATAGCGGCGAGCATCTGCGTGCGGTCCTGCAGGTAGTGTTTGAGCTGGGCCTGCATGGCATTGAAGGCGAGGATCGCCTGGCGGATTTCGTGGGGCCCGATGACTGGAATGGGTGGCGCCTGGTGATCGACGCCAAAGCGCCTGGCGCCTTCGGCGAAGTGCTCCAGGGGCGCGGCCAGGTGCCGCGTAGCGATCAGGGCGACGCTCAACGTCGACAGCAGAATCAGGGCGATGATGATCAGGTTGCGTAACCATTCTTCTAACCCCCAGCTGCGCGATGGCACCGAGAACATCAGCCACGAATGGTCGCTCAATTCAATGATCGCAGCGTACTGACCACCGGGTTGACTGTCCGGCCAGTCGCCCGGCTCGTAGACTTCTATCCTGGCGTCCGGCCGGCCCAGTTGCTGGCGCAGGAAGGCCGAACCTTCGTTGAACTCCGGGTCGTCGATCACCGGCAACCGGGCATCTTCGTAGTGCCGCAACCATTGCGCGTTGAAACCCCGGTCGCTGGCGGCCATGGCGACGCCCGGCCTTTGGGACGGTGCGACGGAATCAACGATGCGCGTAATGGCGGCGGCCTTATCCATCAGGCCGGTTTCCATCAGGGGAGGGCGCGCCCAAGCACCGGCCAGCAGGCTGAACAGCTCATTGAGGGCCAACAAGGTCAGCATGGCGACCAGTGTGGTCAGAGCGATCCAGCGCGCCACCGTGTCCCGCGGGCGAGGCGGGCCCGGGCGTGGCCATTTCATCGTTTCACCACGTGGGGGCTGAACAGATAGCCGCTGTTGCGCACGGTGCGGATCATCGACGCGCCGGTGACATCGGTTTCCAGCTTGCGCCGCAGGCGGCTGACCTGGACGTCGATGCTGCGGTCGAAAGCGTCGAAGGTTTCCCCGCGTGCCAGATCCAGCAACTGCTGGCGGCTCAGCACACGGCGCGGATGCTCGGCAAATACCAGCAGCAGTTCGAACTCGCCGGTGGACAGCGGGATCATGACTCTTTCCGGCGAGCGCAGTTCACGACGGGTGACGTCCAGTTGCCAGTTTTCGAATTCCAGGATCGGCCGCGAAGTGTCAATCAGCGAGCCCCTGGCCTCGCCGGTGCGCCTGAGCACGGCGCGCACCCGGGCCAGCAGCTCCCGCGCGTCGAAGGGCTTGGTCAGGTAATCGTCCGCGCCCATTTCCAGGCCGACGACACGGTCGCTCAACTCGCCCATGGCGGTGAGCATGATGATGCCGACCCGATGTTCGGCCCGCAGGCGCTGGCAGAGCAGCAAGCCATTGTCCCCGGGCAACATGACGTCGAGGATGATCAGCTCCGGCATCCGCCGCTCGACCGCCTGCCACAGCGCGGCACCGTCGGCCGCCACTTCCACGCTATAGCCGTGTTGTTCAAGGAATTTGCGCAAGAGGGCGAGGACTTCGAGGTCATCGTCGACCAGTAGTAAATGGCTCACGGCGGGCACGCAGGATGATGAATACAGGAGGCGATACTAGGGGCAATCCATGGCCTGAGTCATATATTTCAATGCGGAAATAAAGTTGCGGATGGGCAATGTTCTGGAAATCTTCGGGCAAAAAAGCAGCGGCAGGATGGCCTCGATGCCAGTCAGTTAAAAACCAGCCCTACACCAACCCCGTGGCGAGGGAGCTCGCTCGCGCTGGGTCGTGGAGCCGCCCTAAAAAAGCGATGAGCGCTTCGCACTCAAGCGGGAGCAAGCTCCCTCGCCACGGGGTTCGGTGTTCGGCTTTTAACCGGCATAGGCAACACCTCACTCCTCGCTGAGATAATCCCGTATGCCGATTCCCAAGCCTGCTTCGATGTTTGTTCGACCCGCCGTTGTGGTTGTCCTGGCTGCCCTCACCAGCGCCTGCACCAGCACGCCACCTGCTACGGCGGGGGCTTGCGAAAGCGCGACCTACACCGTCCACGATCCCGCAGAACCGGTCAACCGCGGTATTTTCGCCTTCAACCGGACTGTGGACGACTATGTCTTGGCCCCCGTTGCCCGTGGTTATCTCAAGCTCCCGGAGTTCGTGCAGGCCGGCGTCCATAATTTCGTCGCCAACTTCGGCGAACCCAAGGTGTTCATCAATGACCTGCTGCAAGGCAACGCTCAACGCTCGGTCAATACCCTGGGGCGTTTTGCGATCAACACCACCGTCGGCATCGTTGGTTTGATCGATGTGTCGGGCAAGCTGGGCATCGAGCGGCACAAGGCTGATTTTGGCCAGACCTTCGGCGTCTGGAACATCGCCTCCGGCCCGATCGTTGAGCTGCCGCTGCTGGGCAGCAGCAACCTGCGGGATGCGACGGGCAAGGTGGTGAGTTTTGCCGTCGACCCGTTCGGCGACAACAGCGATACCGTCGAGACGCTGGGCACGGTCAATACCGTAGGCGGGATAGTCGACGGCCGCGCCGAGGCGTTGCCGCTGACGGATGAGTTGCAGACCCGGCCGGACTACTACTCGGCACTGCGAGACGCGACAGCACAACGGCGCGCCGATCTTGTCGCCCAGGGCAAATTGGGTTCGGCGGTCAACGCCGAGTGCCCGGATGGAAAAACCGCCAATGAATAGCGATGTGCTGGTGTTGCATCGGCGAGTCAAAATCATCGGCCAGGGCTCGCTGCATTGCCGGGAGCTTGAGCTGCGGCTGGCGGAGGATGGTCGGCATGTCTTGCTCAGTCGCTACTTGGAGTTGTACCGCCAGGAGCAACTGGGCGAGTGCACGGTCGAGCATTATCGAGTGCCCCTGGCGAGCATGATTCGCTGGATGGTCCACAACGGGGAGCGGGGCGGCGCTGAATCGCTGTGCCAGGGCTGAATTGGAGGCTTCATGAGGTAAAAGACATGAAACATTTTCACATAATTGCAGGGTAATTATGGTTGTACGATGTCGTATGAAATATGTTCGACTGTGGCCGTTTCTCACAAAAAAAATAACGGAGATTCCATCCATGACGAGCATTCCTTCCGTTGAGGATCAGGCTGCGGCCCCAGCGCAAAGCCGTTTCGTGCGCCTGTTGAAGCTTCTTGGTCCCGGCATCATCGCTGTATTGTCCTGGCTCGGCGCAGGCGACCTGATCACCTCTTCCGTGGCCGGCTCGAACTACGGCTACGCCATGATGTGGGTGTTGGCGGTATCGCTTTTGCTTCGCTACCTGATCGTCAACATCATCGCGCGTTTCCAGCTCTGCAATAACCAGGGCATGACCATCCTGCAGGGCTACGCCCAGCTCAATCCCTTCTTCGCCTGGTTCCTGCTGGTGTATGCGCTGCTCATGGGACACCTGATGAATGCCTACATGATCAAGGGCGCCGGTGAGGCCTTGGCCATGTTGCTGAAGACCGATTACCCGCTGCTCTGTTCGGTGGCGGTGGTGTTGGCGGTGTGGATGCTGGTCGGTCGCAATATCTATTCGATGATCGAAGGCGTGATGAAAGCGCTGCTGGCGATCATGACCCTGGCGTTCCTGGCCTTGGCGGTGATGTCCGGCCCTGATGTAGTCGGGATCGTCAAAGGCACCATTGGCTTCAGCATCCCGCCCGATGAAGGCGTGCACGGCGCGCTGCTGGTGGCGGTCTCGGTGATCGGTGCGGTGGCCGGTTCCATCGCCAACTTCGTTCACCCCTATGTCATGCGTCAGAAGGGCTGGGTCGGGCCGCAGCACAAGCGCATCCAGCGTAACGACCTGCTGTTTGCGGTGTTCGTCGGGATCATCATCAACCTGGCCATCTGGATCGTCGGCGCGGAAATCCTGCGGCCCAATGGCATTGAGGTGAACACCCTCGGCGACCTGGGCAAAGCCCTGGAAATGTACTTCGGCCCGATCGGTTGGTACGTGTTCTTCATCGGCGTGTTCGCCACGCTGTTCGCCAGCGTTTCCGGCAAGACCACGGCATTTCCGATGCTCATCACCGATGCCTTCCAGCACGTCAAGCCAGAACGTCGGGAGCGCTACGGTAAAGAATTCCACCGAGACCCGGCGCACAAATGGTTCATGCTGTTCATCCTCGTGACGCCATTGATCTGGTCGCTGCCCGGCATGCCTGACTTCGTCACGCTGACCATCGGCGTCAACGCGCTGAACATCGTTGGCTTGCCGGTCATCTCCCTGGGCCTGTTGATCATGTCCAACCAGAAATCGCTTCTGGGCAAGGAATACCGCAACAACCTGTTCGAGAACATCGCACTGGTCTTTGCCACGGGCCTGGCGCTCTGGGTTGCGTTCCAGTTGGGCGTCGACCTGTTCACCTGAGATTGGCCTTCATCCGAAAGAGGGGCTGCTAGACTTCACCGTCCAGTCCCTCTCTAGGAGAATCCGGATGAACAACAAGAACAGGATTTGTCTCTGGTACGACGGCACGGCGCTGGACGCTGCAAGGTTCTACGCCGACACGTTCCCGGACAGCGCGGTACACGCGGTCTACCACGCCCCCGGGGATTTTCCATCGGGCAAGCAGGGCGATGTGCTGACGGTGGATTTCACGGTGATGGGCATTCCTTGCATCGGCTTGAACGGTGGCTCGGCGTTCAAGCACAGCGAAGCGTTTTCGTTTCAGGTGGCAACCGACGACCAGGCCGAAACGGACCGGTTATGGAATGCGATCATCGACAACGGTGGCCAGGCCAGTGCTTGCGGTTGGTGCAAGGACCGGTGGGGGCTGTCGTGGCAGATTTCCCCGCGCGTTCTGGTGGATGCGGTCACCAGCTCCGATAAAGCCGTTGCCAAGCGCGCCTTTGAGGCCATGATGACAATGACCAAGATTGACATCGCGGCCATTGAGGCGGCGGTGAAAGGCTAGCCTGCGCTCCCACGGTAGATTTGCAGCGGGCTCCAGATTCGGGGCACATCCGAAAGTGGTGGGAGCGGGCTTGCTCGCGAAAGCGGCGGTCCAGCTTGCATGGGTGCTGAATGTGCCGACGTCTTCGCGAGCAGGCTCGCTCCCACAGGGGAGTTGCAGTGGGCTCCGGATTCGGGGCATACCCGCAAACCCTGTGGGGCCTGCTCGCGATGACGCCAGTCCATCCAATACCGATCCGGATCAACCGACAGTTCCAGGCAACCTGGCAATCACCTTGATTTCAAACTGGAACCCATACAGCCAAGTCACACCCACGGCGGTGAGGGTCGGGTGTGGCGCGCTGCCCCAGAACTCGGGCACCACTTTCCAGACGGTCTCGAAGGTCGACTGCGGGTCGACCATGAACACGGTGACATCCACCACATCGTCAAAACTGCAATCGGCCGCGGCGAGGATCGCCTCCAGGTTGTTGAACGCTTGCCGTACCTGATCCTCCAGTCCAGGCTTCGGCGAGCCGTCTTCGGTACTGCCGACCTGTCCCGACACAAATAAAAAACCATTGGAACGGATCGCCGGGGAATAGCGATTACGTTCGTAAAGCGCCTGGCGCCCGGCCGGAAAAACCACGTCACGCTGTGTCATAGATGCCTCCATCGTTAAGGAATTCAAATCACAATGTCGACTCTAGGGGCTTGTATCCGGGCGATAAACGAGCAACCTTGGCGTTCACTGTTTGTAAATCCCAAACAATCTGAGCCGGGGCACTAATGGACCGTTTCGATGCGATGCAGGCATTCGTCCGAGTGGTAGAGGCGGGCAGCTTCACCAAGGCGGCCGAAACCCTGCACATGAGCAAGACCACCGTGACCCAGTTGGTCCAGCAATTGGAGGCACGGCTGCGGGTCAAGCTGCTCAACCGCACCACGCGCAAAGTCAACGTCACCGCCGATGGCGCCGTCTATTACGAGCGCGTCATCCGCCTGCTCGCCGATATGGACGATGCCGAGACCAGCCTGTCCGGCGCCCAAGCGTTGCCCCGAGGCCGGCTGCGGGTGGACGTGCCGAGCCCGCTGGCCGCGATGATCCTGATTCCGGCCCTGCCGGCGTTCCATGCGCGATACCCTGACATCCAGATCGACATGGGCGTCAGCGACCGCATCGTCGACATCATCGATGAGAACGTTGATTGCGTGGTGCGCGGCGGTGAGCTGACGGACCAGACGCTCATCGCCCGGCGCGTCGGCGACCTGACCTTGGGCGTCTTTGCGGCGCCGAACTACCTGGCGCGCATGGGCACGCCTGGACATCCATTGGAGCTTGAGGATTCGCCGCATCACATCGTCGGTTTTCTCTGGGCTCGCACCGGCAAAGCGGTGCCTTACGCCATGCACAATCACAGCGAGCATCTGCATATCAAGGGACGCTACGTGCTGGCTATCGACGATGGCAATGCCTACCTTGCGGCCGGTTTGGCGGGGCTGGGCGTGCTCTGGCTGCCTGAATACATGTCCAGGCACCACGAAGCTCGAGGTGAACTGGTGCGCCTGTTCCATGATTGGCGCCTCGACCCGATGCCGCTCTACATCGCCTATCCACCGAACCGCCACATCAGCGCCAAGTTGCGGGTGTTCATCGCATGGGTTGCAGAGCTGATGGCAGAACATGCGCCGGTAGTCAGCAAGGAAAGAGCCGAATGATGGGACCGCGATATTGCTAATCGCGGTGCCGATGGTGGGTTAATGCGCTAAACCAAAGACGGGCAGGGGCATCAAAAGAAAATTCCGAGCACTGGTTCGCAGAGGAACTACACCATGAACCGATTCACCGGCGGTTGCCTGTGCGGCAACGTCCGTATCGAAGCCTCGGGGCGCCCTTACCGGGTTGGCCTTTGTCACTGTCTCGATTGCCGCAAGCATCACGGAGCGCTGTTCTACGCTGCGGCCGTGTTTGCCCAGGACGCGGTGACGATCCTGGGCGAGACCCGGGACTATGCCGGGCGTTTTTTTTGCCCTCGCTGCGGCTCGTCGGTTTTCGCCCGCAGCGGCGACGAGATCGAAGTGAACCTGGGCTCCCTGGACGCTCCCGACCAATTGATGCCGACCTATGAAAGCTGGACCGTGCGCCGCGAAGCCTGGCTGCCGCCGTTCCCGCTCGCGCACCATTACATACGGGACCGTGAGGGCAAGGATCGATCCGAGGACTAGCGATCAACCAAACCCGACAATCGCCTTGATTTCCAGGTATTCCTCAAAGCCGTGGATACCGTATTCACGTCCGTTCCCCGAGCGCTTGTAGCCACCGAACGGCGCCATGGGGTTCCACGCCGGGTAATTCAAAAGCACTTGCCCGGAGCGGATGCGCAAGGCAACGCTGCGCGCCAGTTCAAGGTCCTGCCCCTGGACATGAGCACCCAGCCCATAGACCGTATCGTTGGCGATGGCGACGGCTTCATCCACCGTGTCATAGGGGATGATGCACAGCACCGGCCCGAAGATTTCTTCCTGGGCGATGCGCATGCTGCTGTCCACCTGCGAGAAAACCGTCGGGCGGGTGTAGAAACCTCTGTCGAAGCCCGGCGCGCGCCCTGGTCCGCCGCACACCAGTTTTGCGCCTTCGCTCAGGCCTGCTTCGATCATGGTTTG
The DNA here is from genome assembly GCF_001269755.1 of Pseudomonas sp. Q12-87. Classification (NCBI taxonomy): domain Bacteria; kingdom Pseudomonadati; phylum Pseudomonadota; class Gammaproteobacteria; order Pseudomonadales; family Pseudomonadaceae; genus Pseudomonas; species Pseudomonas sp. Q12-87. The sequence continues at coordinate 98,491 of NZ_LHVI01000014.1, forward strand.
CACCCGATTGAACTGGGCCTCGTTGGCGATGGGGCCCAGGACCGTTGCTTGCGATTGCGGATCACCGACGATGATCGCGTTAGCGGTCTCGGCGGCCAAGGCTTCGACTTGTGCCAAGCGGTTGCGGGGCACGATCATTCGCGTCGGTGCGCTGCACGATTGGCCGACATTGCGAAACGCCGACATCACCCCTGGCGGCACAGCGGCGGCGAAGTCGGCGTCCGGCAGCAACAGGTTCGGCGACTTGCCACCCAGTTCCTGGGTGACACGCTTTACCGTGGGAGCGGCGGCCTGGGCCACGAGAGCACCGGCACGGTTCGAGCCGGTGATGGAGATCATGTCGATATCGGGATGCGCCGCCATGGCTGCGCCGACCTCGGCACCGCTGCCGTTGACCAGGTTGAACACACCTGCCGGAAGGCCCGCGTCATGCACCAGTTGAGCGAAAAGCAGCGCGCTCAGCGGCGACAGTTCGCTCGGTTTCAACACCACCGTGCAACCGGCGGCAATCGCCGGGGCGACTTTGGCGGTGATTTGATAGAGCGGCCAGTTCCATGGCGTGATGAGACCGCAGACGCCGATGGGTTCGCGTTGAATGGCCGTGCCATTTTCGACGTTCTGGAAACGATAGTTAGCAAGCACGTCACGGGCCACCCGCACGTGTTCGGCCGCCAACGGCACCTGCATGGCCCGGGCAAAACTGATCGCCGCGCCCATCTCCAGCGAGAGCGCCTGGGCCAATGCTTCCTTGCGCTCAAGGATCAGCTCGTGGATTTTTCCAAGTATCACTACCCGAGCGTCTACCGGTGTCGCGGACCAGCCGGCAAATGCGGCACGCGCGGCGGCTACCGCCCGATCGACGTCTTCGGCGGAGCCACTGGCCACCTCAGCGACAATTTCCTCGGTCGCCGGGTTGACCACCGACAGCGTGGCCGGATGGACTGGGGCTGACCAGGCGCCATCGATATAAAGCTGTCGTAGCGTTTGCGGGTCGACACTGTGGCGGTTAGAAGAAGAGGTGGTCATCCAACGGGCTCCCTGGAGCAGTTATGGCGCAGCCGCCGTGTGTTCTCAATAAGCTAACAAAGCAGCCTCGATGACATGTGCCGTTGTTGAGCCCGGCAAAGAATAATCTGCTGTCTCGACCGGGGTAACTTCGCAAACGTAGCGTTAGCGCTGCGAGCCATCGCCATCGCCATCGCGAGCCTGCTCGCGATGACGCCCACCCCTCCAACGAAGATGCCGAGGCGGCCCCACGCCCAGGCGTAGATTCTGCCGCGAACCCGCCCCGGCGAGCCTGTTTTACGCACCATAACTGCCCGCAAACCCGCAGGAACATGGGCGCAACGCCCACGCCTGGAGCATCCCGCAAAGTCTGCTGAGCGAACCCCGCAAAACGGTGGTTTGTACCAAGCGGCCTATATTTTTAACGGTTTTTCCACGGTCTCATGGTGTTGTAATGAAAACGTGATGCAGCGTTGCACTGAGGCCTCACGAACGGCGTCAATGTTTGCATCGTCATGCCTTTAACAACAATTCAGGACCGCACTCATGAGCTTTCTTCGACCCAAGTACATCACCTTCGACTGCTACGGCACGTTGACCAATTTCCAGATGGGCAACATGACGCGCGAGCTGTTCGCCGACCGTGTCCCGGCCGAGCAGATGGACCAGTTCGTCAAGGACTTCTCCGCTTATCGCCTGGATCAGGTGATGGGTGACTGGCGGCCCTATGATGAAGTCATCAAGACGTCCTTGGCGCGGGTCTGCAAGCGTTGGGGCGTGGAATACCGCGGCGAAGGCCAGCTGTATTATGACGCCGTTCCAACGTGGGGCCCCCACGCCGACGTGCCGGCCGGCCTGTCGAAAATCGCCGACAAGATCCCCCTGGTGATTTTCTCCAACGCGATGGACGAGCAGATCATGTCCAACGTCGACAAGCTCGGTGCGCCTTTCCATAAAGTCTTCACCGCCCAACAGGCCCAGGCCTACAAGCCGCGCCTGGCGGCCTTCGAATACATGCTCGATAACCTCGGCTGCGGGCCGGAAGACGTGCTGCACGTCTCGTCGAGTTTCCGCTACGACCTAATGTCGGCCCATGACATGAAGATCAAGCACAAAGCCTTCGTCGCCCGTGGGCATGAACAACCGGCCAACGCCATTTTTGGCTACCACCAGATCCCGGACATCGGCGGGTTGGCCGGCCTGGTCGGGCTCTGAGTCTCGGCGCACTTTTCAAGGCAAGGGGTTAGACATGGGCAGTGAGTCCTATTGGCTCGATACCGCACCGGCATTTACCGGTGCTCAGCTCGGCGGGTTGCCCGGGCAGGTTGATGTCGCCATCGTCGGTGGCGGGTTCACCGGCCTGGCAGCGGCCCGGGCCCTGGCCTTGAAGGGCGCCAGCGTGGCGGTGCTCGAAGCGGGCCGGGTGATTGGCGAAGCCTCGGGGCGCAATGGTGGGCATTGCAGCACCGGCGTCGCTCAGGATTACGCGGCATTAAGCGCCAGCCTCGGCGCCGAAAAAGCGCGCGCCTATTACCAGGCTTATGAAAGCGCCGTGCACAGCGTTGTTGCGCTGGTGGAGCAGGAGCACATCGCCTGCGACCTGACGCGCAACGGCAAGCTCAAGTTGGCCGCCAAACCGATGCACTACGAAGGACTGGCGCGCACCTGCGAACTGATCCGCAAGGAGGTCGACGCCGACGTCGAGTTGTTGTCCGCCCAAGAAACGCGGGAGGAAGTCAACTCGGCCCAGTTCCACGGCGGTTTGCTCCAGCGCAATGGCGTACAGATGCACATCGGGCGATTCGGGGTCGGCCTGGCGGAAGCCGCGGCGCGTCACGGCGCATCGATCTTCCAGGGTGTGGCGGTGAAGGACTGGAAGGCCAGCGGCGGCGGCTACCAAGTCAACACCAGCAAGGGAACGCTACATGCCACGCAGATTTTGCTGGCGACCGGCACCTGCCAGCAGGGTGGCTTGGGCTGGTATCGGCGCAGGATCGTGCCGGTGGGCAGCTTCGTGGTGGCGACCGAAGTGCTGCCTCAGGCGTTGATCGACAGCTTGCTGCCGGCCCGCCGCTCCTATGTCACCAGTCGCATGATCGGCAATTACTTTCGGCTGACCCCGGACAACCGTCTGCTGTTTGGCGGTCGAGCGCGGTTTGCCATGTCTGACAGCGTCTCCGATGCCAAGAGCGGCAAGGTTCTGCAAGCCGCCATGGTGCAAATGTTCCCGCAGCTGGCGAACACCCGGATCGACTACTGCTGGGGCGGGTTGGTGGACATGACCTCCGATCGGCTGCCTCGGGCCGGCCAGCATGACGGGGTTTTTCACTCCATGGGCTACAGCGGCCATGGCGTGCAGATGTCGGTGCACATGGGCCAGGTCATGGCCGAAGTCATGGCCGGCAGAGTCGAGGCCAACCCGTGGCGCGAACTCGATTGGCCGGCCATTCCCGGGCACTTCGGCAAGCCTTGGTTCCTGCCGCTGGTAGGCGCGTATTACCGCCTGCAGGACTACCTACACTGATTCATATGGCGTTGTTTTGTGTTTCAACCACGTTGCGTAAACCGTGCGCAACCGAGCCCTAATCACTTGCGGAAGGTAGAACTGACATGACTGACAATAAGAACAGCATCGACGGCCAGTTGATTACCGGCACAGAAAGCCTGCGTGTTTTCGAAGGGCTCAATCGCGGCATGTCGCGCCGCCATGCATTGCAGATGCTGGGGGTGGCGGGTGTGGCGGTGGCGGGCGCCGGCAGCCTGTTTGGCGCTGCCGGCAAACTGTTTGCCGATGAGGAAGTCAGTCCCGGCAAAGGCAAGCCCGGCGGGCGTATCCGCGTCGCCGGTATCTCCAGTTCCACCGCCGACACCCTGGACCCGGCCAAAGGCTCATCGTCTACGGACTACGTGCGTCACTACATGTTCTACAACGGCCTGACCCGTTTCGACAGCCACATGGTGCCGCAACTGGAACTGGCCGCACGCATCGACACCACCGACGCCACGCTCTGGGTGATTACCCTGCGCAAGGAAGTGGTCTTCCACAACGGCAAAGGCTTGACCGCCGCCGACGTGGTGTTTTCCCTGTTGCGACACAAGGACCCGATCACTGGATCCAAGGTCTTGCCTCTGGCGGAGCAGTTTGCCGAGGTCAAGGCCAACGGCACCCACGAGGTGCAGATACGCCTCAGTGGTCCGAACGCCGAGCTGCCTTCTATCCTCGCCATCTCTCACCTGCTGATCGTGCCCGAAGGCACCAGCGACTTCAGCCAGGGCATCGGCACCGGGCCGTTCAAGGTCAAGGAGTTCAAGCCAGGGGTTCGCTCGGTTGGTGCGCGCAACGCCAATTACTGGAAACCGGGGTTGCCTTACCTCGACGAGATCGAATTCATCGGCATCGCCGACGAACCGTCACGGGTCAACGCGTTGCTGTCGGGTGACGTGCAGATCATCAACGAAGTCAACCCGCGCTCGACCACACGCATCAAAGACAGCACCAACCACCGGGTTGTCGATTCACCGTCGGGTAACTACACCGACCTGATCATTCGCCAGGACCAGATGCCCGGCCAAAGCCCGGAATTCACCGAGGCCATGAAATTGCTGCTGGACCGCGAACAGGTCAAGTCGGCGATCTTCCGTGGCTTCGCCAGGGTCGGCAACGACCATCCCATCGCCCCCGGCGCGCGGTTCTACAACGCCGACCTGCCGCAACGGGCCTACGATCCGGAAAAGGCGCGCTTCCTGCTGAAAAAAGCCGGTATGGACAGCATCAGCATGCCACTGATGTGCTCGCCGGCGGCCACCGGCTCGGTCGACGTTGCCGTGCTGTTGCAGCAATCGGCCAAGGAGGCTGGGCTCAAGCTCAACGTCAACCGCTTGCCGAGCGATGGCTACTGGTCCAATCACTGGGCCAAGCACCCGCTGAGCTTCGGCAACATCAACCCTCGGCCGAACGCCGACATGATCTTCTCGCAATTTTTCCAGTCGACTGCGCCCTGGAATGAATCGGGCTGGAAAAATCCGCAGTTCGACCAACTGCTGATCCAGGCCCGGGGTGAAACCGATGAGGTCAAGCGCGGCAAGATGTATGGCGACATGCAGGCTTTGGTGCATGAGCACAGTGGTATCGGCGTTCCCGTATTCATCAGCAATATCGATGGCGTCGACCAGCGCGTCAAAGGCTACGGCACCAATCCGCTGGGTGGTTTCATGGGCTACATGTTTGCCGAGCAAATCTGGCTGGACGCTTGATAAGCAATGTTTGGCTGCGTGACACGGCACAAGGGGTAGGGTGATGAATAGCAATACACTGTGGCTGATCGGCCGGCGCCTGGGTGCCGCGATCGTGACGCTGTTGATCGTATCGATGGTGGTGTTCGCCATCACGGCGGTGTTGCCGGGAGACGCGGCGCAACAGTCACTCGGACAGTTCGCCACGCCAGAACAAGTGGCCGCCCTGCGGGTGAAAATGGGGCTCGATCAGCCGGGTGTATTGCGTTACCTGCACTGGTTGACGAGCCTGCTCAGCGGCGACATGGGACTGTCGGTCTCCAACGCCGTGCCGGTCACTGAGCTGATGGCCGGACGGGTGCCCAACACCCTGATGCTGGCGGCCGCGACGGCGCTGGTGTCGGTGCCGGTGGCGCTGGTACTGGGCATCGGTTCGGCCATGGGCCGAGGCGGGCGCATCGATGGCTTCCTGAGCTTTTGGACACTGGCGATGGTGGCGGTGCCAGAGTTTCTGGTCGCCACCCTGGCGGTGCTGATTTTCGCGGTGAACCTGGGCTGGCTGTCGGCGCTGTCGTATTCCAGCGAAATCACCTCACCGCTGCAGTTCATGCGCACCTACGCGTTGCCGGTGATGACGTTGTGTTGCGTCATCGTCGCACAAATGGCGCGCATGACCCGGGCGGCGGTCATCGATCAGCTCGACAGTCCCTACGTGGAAATGGCCCGCCTCAAGGGCGTCAGTTCGGTGCGGGTGGTCCTGCGCCATGCCTTGCCCAACGCCATCGGACCGATTGCCAATGCCATCGCCTTGAGCCTGTCCTACCTGTTGGGTGGCGTGGTGATCGTCGAGACGATTTTCAACTATCCCGGTATCGCCAGCTTGATGGTCGATGCCGTGACGAACCGCGACATGGCGCTGGTCCAGGCCTGCACCATGCTGTTTTGCACGGCGTACCTGATGTTGGTACTGATCGCCGATCTGTGCGCGATCCTTTCCAATCCGAGGCTGAGAAACCAATGAACAATCTCATGGTGAAATCGCCGCCTGCGGCGCCCGAACTGGCGGTGGGCAAGGTCGCTCACAAAGCGCCCTGGCTCGGCCTGATTGGCGCCGCGATGTGTGTGATCTGGCTGCTGATCGCCATCTTTGGTCCCTGGCTGGCGCCGCACCCGGTAGGCGAAGTGGTTTCCGACAATGTCTTTGACAGCCTCAGCGCCACGTACCCGTTGGGCACCGATTACCTGGGCCGCGACATGCTCAGCCGCATCCTGGTCGGTGCGCGTTTTACGGTTGGCCTGGCGTTGGTGGCAGCGGTCCTGGCCAGTGGGCTGGGCACCAGTTGCGCGTTGCTGTCGGTGGTCTCGCCCAAATGGCTGGACGAACTGATCAGCCGCCTGATGGACGCGTTCATTTCCATCCCGAGCAAAATGCTCGCGCTGATCATGGTCTCGGCCTTCGGCTCATCGGTGACCTTGCTGATCTGCACCGCGGTACTCAGTTTCATGCCGGGCGCGTTCCGTATCGCCCGCAGCATGGCGGTGAACATCGAGGCCCTGGAATATGTGCAAGTGGCCCGTACCCGTGGCGAGCGTCGGTTGTACATCGCCTGTGTCGAGATCCTGCCGAACATTCTCAATCCGGTGCTGACGGACCTTGGCTTGCGCTTCGGCTTCATCGTCCTGCTGCTCAGCGGCATGAGCTTTCTCGGCCTGGGCGTGCAACCGCCGGATGCCGACCTGGGCTCGCTGGTGCGGGAAAACATCGGCGGCCTCAACCAGGGCGCGCCGGCCATCGTGATACCGGCGTTGGCCATCGGCACCCTGACCATCGGCGTCAATCTGTTTATCGATCGCCTGTCGTCACGGCGCAATCGACGTACGGGAGGCCATTGATATGAGCGAATTGATCCGAGTCGAAAACCTGCGTGTGGTCGCCGGTGGCGAGCGCGGCGAAGTTGAGATCGTCAAGGGCGTGAGTTTCTCCCTGGAAAAGGGCGAAGTGCTGGCGCTGATCGGCGAGTCTGGCTCCGGCAAGACCACCATCGCCTTGGCGCTGTTGGGGTATGCCCGGCGCGGTTGTCGCCTGGCCGGCGGCGTGGTGCGCATTGGCGAGCATGACATGCTGGCGCTGGGTGAAAGCCAGCTGCAAGGCCTGCGTGGCAACCGTGTGTCGTACATTGCGCAGAGCGCGGCAGCGGCGTTCAACCCGGCGAAGAAACTCATCGACCAGGTGGTGGAAGGCGCGTTGATTCATGGCCTGGGCACTCGGGCCGTCCTCGAAGCCAAGGCCATCGAGCTGTTCCGCGACCTGTCGTTGCCTGACCCTGATCGCATCGGCCAGCGTTATCCGCACCAAGTCTCCGGCGGGCAACTGCAGCGGGTAATGGCGGCCATGGCCCTGATCAGCGATCCGCTGTTGGTGGTGCTCGATGAACCGACCACGGCGCTGGACGTGACCACCCAGATCGACGTGCTGCGCGCCTTCAAGCGTGTGGTTCGCGAGCGCGGGGCCACGGCGGTCTATGTGTCCCACGACCTGGCCGTCGTTGCGCAAATGGCCGACCAGATCGTGGTACTCAATGGCGGGCAGATTTTCGAACAGAGCGCCACCGAACCACTGCTCAAAAACCCGGCCCATGCCTACACCCGCAGCCTGCTGGCGGCAGCGCGGCCGGACACGACGATTCGTCCGCCCTGCGGTGTGGCCGAAGACACGCCGTTGCTGACCATCAGCGGTTTGACCGCCGGCTACGGCAACAAGAACCAGCACGGCATGCCGGCGATCCGTGTGCTCGAGGATATCGACCTGACGGTGCGCCGGGGCCAGGCCATCGGTGTGATCGGTGAGTCCGGCTCGGGTAAGTCGACCCTGGCACGGGTGGTGGCGGGGCTTTTGACCCCCGCACTCGGTGGGCTGACGTTCGATGGCCAGCCACTGGGCGGCAGCCTGTCCGAACGCACGGGTGAGCAGTTCCGGCGCATCCAGATGGTCTTCCAGAACGCCGACACAGCGCTTAATCCGATGCACAGCATCAGCACCATTCTCAGCCGGCCACTGAAGATGTATTTCGGGCTCAAGGGCGCAGCGCTGCGCGAGCGGATCGGCGAACTGCTCGACTTGGTGCGCCTGCCACGGGACATGGCCGAGCGCCGCCCCAGCGAACTCTCCGGCGGTCAGAAACAGCGGGTCAACCTGGCCAGGGCGCTGGCGGCCAAACCGGACTTGATCCTCTGCGATGAGGTGACCTCGGCCCTCGACACGGTGGTGGGCGCGGCGATTCTCGAACTGCTGCGCGACCTGCGCCAGCAATTGGGGGTTTCCTATCTGTTCATCAGTCACGACATCTCGACGGTGCGAGCGCTGTGTGACGACATCGTGGTGATGTACAGCGGCCACAAGATCCAAGAGGGCACGCGAAAGTCGTTCGCCCAGGCGCCGTTTCATCCGTACACCGAGCTGCTGATTCATTCGGTGCCGGAGTTGCGTCAGGGCTGGCTGGAAAGTTGCGGCGCCACGACCTGCGGCACGCTGCCGGCGTTGGGCCCGCGCGCCGATGTGCCAGGCCTGTGCACCTTTCTCAATCGCTGCCCGGTGCGGGTCGACGGCGTGTGTAACCACACCGCGCCGCCCCGGCAATTCATCGACGGCGGCAGTGAGATCCTCTGTCATCACGACGGCGGCGAGTTGCTCAAGAGCCAGCAGAATTCAAACAGCATGATCGTGGGAGCCTATGCATGAACGGTCGTTTCGTGAGGTTGGCCGAACAGGGCCGGCCCATCGTCAAGTTGAAGGTGGACGGCATGCCCATCGAGGCGTTGCAGGGCGACACCTTGATGGTCGCGTTGCTGACCCATGGCCCGGCGTTGCGCCAGTCGGAATTCGATCCGGGCAGCCGGGCCGGTTTTTGCCTGATGGGTGCCTGCCAGGATTGCTGGGTCTGGACCCGCAGCGGCGAACGCCTGCGCGCCTGCTCCAACGAAGTGCGTGAGGGACTGGACATCATCACCCAACAACCGGAGGCGATATGGCCACTGCGCGGATAGTCATTGTTGGCGCTGGGCCGGCGGGCGTTCGTAGCGCCGAGACCTTGGTGGCCGCCGGTTTCAAGCCGATCGTCATTGACGAGAATCGTCGCGATGGCGGACAGATCTACCGACGCCAACCCGAAGGGTTCACCCGCAGCTACGTGACGCTCTACGGCACCGAAGCGCGCAAGGCCCAGGACCTGCACGAAACCTTCGACCGCCTGCGCCCCCAGATCGATTACCGTCCGGACACCCTGGTGTGGAACTTGACGCCGGGCCAGCTGTGCTGCGTCAGCCAGGGCCAGCATTCGGTGGTGGATTACGACGCGCTGATCCTGTGCACCGGCGCAACCGATCGCTTGATGCCGATTGAAGGCTGGCAGCTGGGCGGCACCTACAGCCTCGGCGGGGCGCAAATCGCCTTGAAGGCCCAGGCCGTTTCCATCGGCCATCGCGTGGTGTTCATGGGCAGCGGGCCGTTGCTGTACCTGGTTGCCAGCCAATACCTCAAGGCGGGCGCCAATGTCGCGGCGGTGCTCGACACCTCGCCGCTGGCCAAGCGCATCCAGGCCTTGCCCCAACTCATGGCGCGCCCGGGGTTGCTGTTCACCGGCATGAAGCTGCTGGCGCAGCTGTATCGGGCCAAGGTCCCGGTGCACTTGGGGATTTCGCCGCTGCAAGTGCTTGGTGAGGCCACCACGGGTGTCAGCGGCGTGCGGGTCCGCACCGCCAGCGCAAAGACCTTGACGGTGGATTGCGACGCCGTGGCGCTGGGTTATCACTTGCGGCCGGAAACCCAATTGGCCGACCTGGCGGGTTGTCGCCTGCGCTTTGACGAGGCGTCTGGCCAGTGGTTGCTGGACACGGATGAGCAAGGTCGCACGTCGGTCAATGGCGTCTACGCGGCTGGCGACGGGTCGAAGATCCGTGGCGCCGACGCCGCCGAGCATGCCGGGCGCCTGGTTGCCATGGCGCTGTTGGGCGATCTGCAGCAACCGGTGGACGCCGTGCAAGTGGCTGAACAGCGTCAGGCGCTCAAGGTGATGGATGCGTTTCGCCTCGGCCTGGCCCAGGCGTTTCCCTGGCCGGCGGCGCAAGCCAAGGCATTGCCGGACGAGGCCATCGTCTGCCGCTGCGAAATGATCAGCGCTGGCGAACTGCGGCGCACCGTCAGTGAAAAGGGCGCCTGCGAAGTCAACCGCGCCAAGGCCTTCAGCCGGGTCGGCATGGGCCGCTGCCAGGGCCGTTATTGCTCCCAGGCCGGGGCCGAAGTGATCGCGGCGGCGGCCGGGGTCGATGTCCGGGAAGTCGGCCGCCAGCGCGGCCAGGCACCGGTCAAACCGCTTTCCATGCTCACCCGGGAGGTGGCGCCATGACGATACACAAGGCCGACGTAGTGATCGTCGGCGGCGGCCTGATGGGCTCGGCGGCGGCGTTTTTCCTGCGCCAACGTGGGCAATCGGTGATCTTGCTTGAGCGTGACCAGATCGGTCAGTACGCCAGCGGCGTCAACTTCGGCAACGTTCGGCGCCAGGGGCGCTTTCTTGGGCAACTGGAACTGGCGAACCGTTCCTGGGCGCTATGGAAGCGCTTGCCGGAGCTGATCGACGACGACCTGGAGTTCATCGCCAGCGGGCACATGCGCGCGTGTTATCGCGATGACGAGATCGCCGAGCTGCAAGCCTACGCAGACGCTCCCGAGGCGGAGCAACTGGACCTGAAGATCTTTCGTGGCGACGAGCTGCACAAGCGCTTTCCGTTTCTCGGCCCGGATGTGAAGGGCGGCTCCTACGCGCCCCATGACGGTCACGCCAATCCGCGCCTGGCGGCCCCGGCATTTGCCCGGGCGGCGCGGCGCCTCGGTGCGCAAATCGAAGAACGCACCGAAGTGGCCGAGGTACAGAAGGGCGGTGACGGTTTTAGTGTTACCACTACCGACGGCCGCCAGTTCAACGGCACGCAATTACTGATTACCGCCGGCGCCTGGGGCCAGAAACTCTCGGCGCAATTCGGCGAGCCGGTGCCGCTGGACACCCACGGTCCGCAAATGGCCGTCACCGAACCGGTGCCGTATGCCTTGCCGACGGTGATCGGGGTGTACACCAAGATCCCTGAGGAAGTGATTTATTTCCGCCAGATTCCCCGGGGCAACATCGTCATTGGCGGCGGCTATCGCAGCAAGCCGGACATGCTCAACCGCCGGGCCTATGTCGAGCCGCGCAGCATTCTCAACCAGTTGGAGCAGATGCGTCGGCTGCTGCCGGGCGTCGGCAACTTGAACATCATCCGCGTGTGGAGCGGCATCGAAGGCTACATGCCCGATTCGCTGCCGGTGATGGGCCCCAGTGGCAATGTCGATGGCTTGTACTATGCGTTCGGGTTTTGCGGTCACGGTTTCCAGCTCGGCCCAGGCGTCGGCGACGTCATGGCCGAACTGATCAGCACCGGCAGTACTCGAACCTCGATCGAGCCGTTTTCCATCCGCCGGTTCGCCCTTTCAGCCGAGCAAAGGAGCAAGGCCTCATGAAGCCCCGGGTTTTAGCCATTTTCCAGCGCCTGCTGGCGTTTGAGACGGTCTCTTCTGAATCGAACCTGGCCCTGATCGAGTACGTGCGCGAGCTGCTCTTGGGCAAGGGCATCGAGTCGTTGATCGTCAAGGATGAAAGCGGCAAGAAGGCCAACCTGTTCGCCAGCACCGGTCCGCGTGAGTTGCCCGGAATCTTGCTGTCCGGCCACACCGACGTGGTGCCCGCGGCGGGGCAGGCCTGGACCGTCCCGGCGTTCCAGGCGACCGTGCGGGACGGGCGGGTGTATGGGCGCGGCAGCTGTGACATGAAAGGCTTTATCGCGCTGGCCATCGACGCCATGCTCGACGCCGCCGACCATTCGTTGAACCGGCCGCTGCAACTGGCGCTTTCCCATGACGAAGAGATTGGCTGCGTGGGGGTGCGTCGCTTGCTCGACGTGCTGCACCTGGCGCCAGTGCGGCCATTCCTGTGTGTGATCGGCGAGCCGACCAACATGCAGTTCGTTCTCGGACACAAGGGCAAGGGTTCCTACCGCACCTATTGTCGTGGCCTGGAAGCGCATTCGTCCCTGGCGCCGCGTTCGGTCAATGCCATTCACGTGGCCTGTGATTTCATCGCGGCGCTGCGCCAGAGCCAGCAGCAACTGCAAGCCCAGGGCGCCCAGGACAGCGACTACGACGTGCCCTACAGTACCGTGCATGTGGGGCAGATTGTCGGCGGCAAGGCGCTGAACATCGTGCCCAACCTGTGCACCCTGGATTTCGAAGTGCGCAACCTGCCGGCCGATAACCTGGATCAATTCCTGGAGCAATTGCGCGAACGTGCCGAAGTGATCGTGCGCGAGGCCCGGCAACTCTCCAGCGTGGCGGACATCGAAATCGAAACCCTGAACGTCTATCCCGGCCTGGATACGCATCCGAGCGTCGAGGCCGTGCGATTCCTGAAAAACTTCGCCGCCCCCGGCACGGGTACCGCCAAGGTGTCCTTTGGCACCGAGGGCGGTTTGTTCAAGCAACGCCTGGACGTGCCGGTGGTGGTCTGCGGCCCAGGCTCCATCGAACAGGCACACAAGCCGGACGAGTTCATCGAGATCAGCCAGATGGACGCGGGGGAACGGTTTTTGGATGGGTTGTTGGGGGCGTTGAAACTCTAAGCCATACACAAGACAAATGTGGGAGCGGGCTTGCTCGCGAAGGCAATGTGTCAGTTAACAATGAGTCGACTGGCACGCCGCCTTCGCGAGCAAGCCCGCTCCCACATGGGGATCAGTGGTGAGGCTGGCACCTCGGTATAGCCTGCCGCCGCAGCGCAAAACTTCAGCATCCAACGCTGCCCAAGACCCGCTTTCAGCATCCTGCTTCGTGGCATCTCCCTAGACTGGAAATACCTCGGAACAGGACACGACCATGCTCAAGAACCAATTGAAAGACCCCAGCCTGTTGGCAGAACTGGCCTACATCGATGGGCAGTGGATGGGCGCCGACAACGCCGCCACCCTTGACGTCATCGACCCCGCCAGCGGCCAAGTGCTCGCCCGGGTGCCGGCCATGCAAGGCGTAGAAACCCGTCGCGCCATCGAGGCCGCCGAGCGCGCCTGGCCGGCGTGGCGCGCGCGCCCGGCGGCGGAGCGTGCGGCGCTGCTGGAGCGCTGGTACCAAGCCATGATCGACAACCTCGACGACCTCGCGCTGATCATGACCTGCGAGCAGGGCAAACCGCTCAACGAAGCCAAAGGTGAAATCCGCTACGGGGCCGGTTTCGTCAAATGGTTTGCCGAGGAAGCACGCCGGGTTTATGGCGAGACCATCCCCGCGCCCAGCGGCGACCGTCGCCTGCTCACGCTCAAGCAACCGGTCGGCGTCTGCGCCGCGATCACGCCATGGAATTTCCCCAACGCGATGATCACTCGCAAATGTGCACCGGCCTTGGCCGCAGGCTGCCCGGTGATCGTCAAGCCGTCGGACCTGACTCCGTTGTCGGCCCTGGCCCTGGCCGTGCTGGCCGAGCGGGTCGGGATTCCAGCCGGGGTATTCAACGTCGTCACCGGTTTGCCCGCCGGCATCGGCGAAGAGCTGACCGGCAATCCAACGGTGCGCAAGATTTCGTTCACCGGCTCCACGGCGGTCGGTCGGTTGTTGATGCGCCAGAGCGCCGAGCACATCAAGCGCTTGAGCCTGGAACTGGGCGGCAACGCACCGTTCATTGTGTTTGACGACGCCGACCTGGAGCAGGCCGTTACTGGAATCATGCTCAGCAAATTTCGCAACGCGGGCCAGACGTGCGTCTGCGCCAACCGCATCCTGGTGCAGGACGGTATCTATGAGCGTTTCGCCGAGCGGCTGGTGGAAGAGGTGGGCAAGCTCAAGGTCGGCAACGGCCTGGAGGCTGACGTCATGATCGGCCCGCTGATCAACCTGGCCGCCGTAAACAAAGTCGCCCGGCACATCGACGACGCGTTGAGCCAGGGCGCGCGCCTGCTCTGTGGCGCAGTGCCTGGCGGCGACAGTCAATTCGTCCAGCCGACGGTGCTTGGCGAAGCCCACGCCGGGATGTTATTGGCCAACGAAGAAACCTTCGGCCCCGTCGCGCCGTTGATGCGCTTTAGCACCGAAGAGGAGGCATTGGCCCTGGCTAACGCTACGCCGTATGGCCTGGGGGCTTATTTCTTTACCCAGGATCTGCGCCGTTCATGGCGCTTCGGCGAGGCGCTGGAGTTCGGCATGATCGGCCTCAATACCGGGATCATTTCCATGGAAGTCGCGCCCTTCGGTGGCATCAAGCAATCGGGCCTGGGGCGCGAGGGCAGCAAATACGGCCTGGATGAATACCTTGAAGTCAAAGCCTTCCACATCGGTGGGCTGTAATGCGGCCGTCGTTTGGACAGACACCTGGGAGCCATGATTGATGAGCAAAGCATTTCGAATTGCCGCCATCGCCGGCGATGGCATCGGCAAGGAAGTCCTGCCGGAAGGACTGCGGGTACTGGAGCAGGCTGCAAAAAAGTGGCAACTGGACTTGAGCATCGAAGTGCTCGATTGGGCCCATTGCGACTATTACCTGGAGCACGGGCAGATGATGCCCAGCGATTGGTTCGAGCAACTCAAGGGCTTCGACGCGATCTACTTCGGCGCCGTGGGCTGGCCGGATAAAGTGCCGGACCATATTTCCCTCTGGGGTTCGCTGCTCAAGTTCCGGCGCGACTTCGACCAGTACGTGAACATTCGACCGGTGCGGTTGTTCCCCGGTGTACCGTGCCCCTTGGCCGGGCGCGAAGCGGGGGACATCGACTTCGTGGTGATCCGCGAAAACACCGAGGGCGAATACTCGTCCGTCGGCGGCAAGATGTTCGAAGGCACCGAGCATGAGTTCGTGCTGCAGGAGTCGGTGTTCACCCGGCGCGGTGTCGATCGCATCCTCAAGTTCGCCTTCGACCTGGCCCAGACCCGACCGCACAAACGCCTGACCGCGGCGACCAAGTCCAACGGCATCTCCATCAGCATGCCGTACTGGGACGAGCGCACGGCATTGATGGCCGAGCAGTACCCGGACGTGAAGTGGGACAAACAACACATCGACATTCTCTGTGCTCGGTTCGTGTTGCAGCCGGACCGCTTCGATGTGGTGGTGGCGTCCAACCTGTTCGGCGACATCCTCTCCGACCTGGGACCTGCCTGCGCCGGCACCATCGGCATCGCACCGTCGGCCAACCTCGATCCGCAACGGCGCTTCCCATCGCTGTTCGAGCCGGTGCACGGCTCAGCGCCGGATATCTATGGAAAGAACATCGCCAACCCGATCGCGATGATCTGGTCCGGCGCGTTGATGCTCGACTTCCTGGGCAACGGCGACGAACGTTATCGCGCAGCCCATGACGGGATTCTCCAGGCCATTGAACAGGTTATCGCCAAAGGCCCGATCACCCCCGACCTGGGCGGCGAGGGCTCGACCCAGGATGTCGGCAAAGCCATCGCCGCCGCGCTTTGAAAGACCTGCGACACCCTTTTGCCCGCGCACACTGCGGGCTTTTTTTGGGCTATAGAAAAGTTGATATTCACCACCGATCCCTGTGGGAGCGAGCTTGCTCGCGATGGCGGCGTAATGCTGTTCACTTAAGGCAATCGACAAACCCGTGGCGAGGGAGCTTGCTCCCGCTGGGCCGCGAAGCGGCCCCAAACATGCCAAATGCGGAGCATCAGACACACCGCGGCCGCCGGTTTACGACTGCTTCGCAGCCGAGCGGGAGCAAGCTCCCTCGCCACAGGACCAGCATGAGTCCAGGCTATTTGACGACGTAGACCTTTCGCACATAGACGCTGCTATGCCAGGCACACGGTGCATTCAGGGGCACGAACACGGTATCGCCGGTGTTGACCGTCAGGTCGCTGCCATCGGCTGTCTGCAGAGTGATGCTGCCTTCGAGCACGTGCATCAGTTCATGCAGTTTGTGCGGGCGTGACCGGCGGGTGTAGGGCGTCGAATCCCAGACGCCGATACGCAGGTTGGTCGCTTCTTCGACAAACAGATTGTGCGAGCGACATTGGGGCGGCGGGCTGATCAGAATCTCATCATCCGGCGCCGCGGAGGGCGAGAGATGGGTGTGGGCGGGGAGCGCCGTTAGCCCGGGATGACGCGCGTCAACTACCGGGACATCAGCACAGAATGCCCACAGAGACTCCGCTTGCGCCTCGACCTCAAGGGCTGTCCCCAGACCGATCACCGCGCTCTCACCCGGCTTGAGCTGCAGCGTTTGCGCCTGACTCCTGAGGGTGACCGCGCCCGCATGCACCACGATGGTTTCATTGAAGGGGTAGTCGTCGACGCTGAACCGGCCACTCGCCCGGACCACACCGGCAGCCATGCCATCCGCCCCGGCATAGGCGATGAGTCGGTCAAACGGATCATCGGCGCCCAGCGAGCCTGATGTGAAAGAGGTTGAAGCGAGACGGCCGTCGGCGTGTGCCAACAGCACTGCGGTCGGTTCGAGCATGAAAATGATTCTCCAGGGCAACGTTGATGAGGACGGTTTTTTCAGCCAATGGCCTGGGTCACCAGCACGAACTGCCGCACCACGCCGGTAGCCTCTGGGGGTGTGCCCCGTGCCATCTGGGCGACCGTGTCGACGTGCTTGAGCCCGGCCTCTTCCAACCAAGGTGCCAAGCCGCTGTTTGAGGGAATGTCGATGCGGACAAAAGCATCCGGCACCTTGGCCAGCAGCACTGCGATCAAGTGCCGGGCCTGCTCCAGGTCTTGAGCGACGACCGGACCAATGCAGCGACCACGGCCAAAAGGGCGTAGCAAGGCGAAGGCGCACAAGCGACCGTCCCGTTCCACGCCCACGGCCTCTTCAACCACTTGGAACAGGTCGTTCAATACGGCTTCGCGGTCCAGCCCACTGGCGGCATTGGCCAGGCTGACCAGCTCGGGCTGATCGGCTTCGCTCAGCGAACGGCAGCGCTCGCCGACGGCCAATGCCTGCGGGGCCGGTGCCTGCGCTTGTCCTTGATGCTGCTGGACGTGCCCAAAGTCGACGAACCCCTGGCTCGCATAAAGCGGAGCACCGGCCAGCGTCGCATTGAGGATGGGGGTTCTTGAACCGCACGCCTCGATAGCCAGCTCCATCAGTTTGCGACCGATGCCCTGGCCCTGGTATTCATCATCGACGATGACCAAACCAATGGTGGCGTGGCTCCCCTGCGGGCAGGTGAACGCGGTGCCGATCAAACGGCCTCGATCCTCGACGACAAAACCCTGGGCGACGCGCTGCAGCATCGCCCAGTCTTCCAGGCGATGAGGCCATTTCAACTGCACGGACAAGGCATGCGCCGCAGGGACATCGGCGGCCGTCATGGAACGATAGAAGTAGGTGGGGCGTTGCGAAGTGGACATGGCAGATCACCATTGAGAAGGTACTGATCGGACGGTTTTAATCCGCTGAAAGCCTTTGTATCTCACCTGCCAAGGGGCCTGGCAAGGGCCTCGGGTGGATTCGGCAGGTTCACTAAGCAGCGGCTGCGTCGACCACATTTCTTGCTCAAATCCATGGTCGGGCCAGCAGTAAATATCGGGGTGGGTTTCAACGCGGATGCCAGATCCGAAGGGCGTTAAGGCCTGTGCGCAACAGCCCTTGACGGTCAATAGTTTCTTTCACGGTCAACCAGCCCCAGCATCGATTCGCCCCGTTGATGCCGACGGATATTGTCCAGCAACACGCCGAACGCACTTTCAGGTTGGGTCATTGCCGCGATGTGCGGCGTCAGCAGGATCTGCGGGTGGTTCCAGAAAGGGTGGTCCGGTGACGCCGGCTCCTGTTCCAGCACGTCGAGCACCGCCGCGCTCAGTTGGCCATCGGCGAGCGCTTCCAACAGATCCGTTTCTACCAAATGTCCACCCCGACCCATGTTGACCAGGGCCGCGCCTCTGGGCAGGTGTTGGAACAACTGGCGGTTGAGAATACCTCGGGTTTGTTCGGTCAGGGGCAGGACGCAGACGACGATGTCGCATTGACCGAGAAACGCTGGCAGTTGGTCGCTCCCGGCAAAACACTCCACGCCGGCGATGTCATGCGCGCTGCGTGCCCAACCCGACAGGGCGAAGCCGAATGCCTTCAACGTGGCGAGTATCTGTTGTGCCTGCAAACCGAGGCCCATGACGCCCACCCGGCGCTGCGCTGCGGGCACCAGGCGGTGTGCCTGCCAGCGGCGTTCTGCCTGCTGTTGGCGATAGCGCAGCATGTCCCGATGCAAGCTGAGTACGGCAAAACTGGCGTATTCGCACATGCCCTGGCTGATGCCCGGATCGAGCAGGCGCACCACCGGCAGCGTTGCTGGCAAGCGGTCGAGGTCCAGCTGATCGACCCCGGCGGACAAGGCGAACAGCACCTCCAGGTTTGGCAATAACGTTTGCACGTCGTCCGGCGCCTGCCAAGCCGCCAAGTAGCGGATATCCCGCGGATCGCCGATGTCCGGCCAGGCACGCCATTCGATATCCGGAGCGTGTTCGGCGAACAACCGTCGCCAGAGTTCACCGCGTACCGGGTCAGCTTTATAGAGCAGGGCCATGGATCGTTTCTCGCCGGAAAGGAGGGATAACTAGCATGCCTCAACGCCAGAGCAGGATCTGTCGAAAGGGCCCGCATGGAAGCATCACGCTGCGTTGTAGGGCACCGTTTCCGGCAGATTACATGGGCTGCGATGTCGCTGGAGGATTCTGCTGTTTGCCGGGGTGTAAACAGTCGATCCGAATTTCTCAATGACCAAGTTCGGCTTAGACAATCGCGTCGAACGCTTAACCTGTGAACACACCGCAACCGCTTCCTGGGTGCGAGGCTCACGATGGGAAATGCCATGAACAGTAAAGTCGAAGAAACCCCTAGTCTGCTCCGTCAGCGTGATCAATTCGTGCCACGTGGCCTGGTTACCGCGCATCCGCTGGTGATCGACCGGGCCCAGGGCTCGGAACTGTGGGATGTGGACGGCAAGCGCTACCTGGACTTCGTCGGCGGCATCGGTGTCTTGAACATCGGCCACAATCACCCCAAGGTTGTCGCGGCCGTGCAGGCCCAATTGCAAAAAGTCTCCCACGCCTGCTTCCAAGTGGTCGCCTACAAACCCTATCTGGATCTGGCCCAGCGCCTGTGCGAAATGATTGGCGGCCAGCAGGCCTATAAAGCGGCGTTTTTCACCTCCGGCGCCGAAGCGGTGGAAAATGCCGTGAAGATCGCCCGTGCCCACACCAACCGTTCGGCCGTGATCGCTTTTCGTGGCGGCTTCCATGGCCGGACCTTGCTCGGCACCACGCTGACCGGGATGAGCCAACCGTACAAACAGAATTTCGGACCGTTTGCGCCAGAGGTGTTCCATACGCCGTATCCAAATGCCTATCGCGGTGTCACCAGCGAGATGGCGCTGGGGGCGTTGGATGAGCTGTTGGCGACCCAAGTGGCCCCTGAGCGCGTCGCGGCAATCATCATCGAACCGGTGCAGGGCGATGGCGGTTTTCTCTCGGCGCCGGTCGAGTTTCTCCAGGGCTTGCGCGCGTTGACCGAAAAACACGGCATCGTGTTGATCCTCGACGAAATCCAGACCGGTTTTGGTCGCACCGGTAGATGGTTCGGCTTCCAGCATGCCGGCATCCAGCCGGACCTGGTCACGGTCGCCAAGAGCCTGGCCGGTGGCTTGCCGCTGTCCGGCGTGGTCGGCAAGGCCGCGATTATGGACGCACCGTTGCCCGGTGGCCTGGGCGGTACTTACGGCGGCAACGCGCTGTCTTGCGCGGCGGCGCTGGCGGTGATCGAGGCCTACGAACAAGAACAGTTGCTGGCCCGTGGCTTGGCGTTGGGTGAGCGTCTGCGCGAAGGTCTGTTGCGCCTGCAAACCCGCTACCCGCAGATTGGCGATGTGCGCGGCAGTGGTTTCATGCTGGCCATCGAGCTGATCAAGGACGATGAGGCGCGCACGCCGGACGCGGACTTGAACCAACGCCTGATCGATGAAGCACGGGCGGGCGGGCTGTTGGTGATCAAGTGCGGGGTGTATCGCAACGTCCTGCGCTTCCTCGCACCGCTGGTGACGAGCGACGCGCAGATTGACGAAGCATTGCGGATTCTCGACGCTGCCCTGGCACGCGTCTTGGGCTGACACGTCTCGCATTCAGGGCGCTTGCCCGGCAAATCAAGGAGCGTGGAGTGATGGAACATCATCGGAGGGCTTTACCCATGAGTCTGACTGACTATCGAGCGTTGCTGATCGACTGCGATGAAGTCGTGGTGGATCGCGACGCCGGCATCTGGACGGCGTTGCAGCCGTTGCTGGAGAGTTATGGCCAACCATCGGACAAGGCCCAGGTGTTGGCCGAATTCGACGAGGTGCTGCAGGCTTTGTATCCACGTTTTGGCGAGCTGGGCTTTAGCGGTCTGCTGTGTTTCGCCCATCGCCAATTGGCCGAACGCTGGAAGCTCAAGGCGAGCTGGGAGGAGGGCATGAGCTTCGCCCGGTCCGCGGCGAGTTGGTCGTTGTTCGAGGATGCACCGGGCGCAATGCTCTACTTGCGCAAGTTCTATCGCTTGCTAGTGCACGGTGATCGTGATGCAGAAGACCGCGGTGCCTTGTGTGAACGCCTGGGCATCGAACCGGACGATTTTATTTCTCTGGCCATCGATCCTTTGCAGGATCACGATTGGCTGGCCGCCAACGATCTTGGTGCCGAAGCGATTCTCCAAGTCACCCGCCCTGGTGCCCGTCGACGCGAAGCAGGGGCTGTGTGCCTGATCTGCCGTAACCCTGAGCAGCCTCCCCAGCCGTGCGCGGCGGACTACTGCATCAACAGCATGGCCGACCTGGTGGCTCAGCATCAGCTGTCCTTACGGCGCTGATTTTGTTAGAAGATTGTCCTACGAACGGCAGGCAAGAGGTATGCGATGGAAGGTTTAGCGAAACTGGACCGAATCGACATCAGCATTTTGGTAGAGCTTCAAAAAGACGGCCGCATGACCAACGTCAGCCTGGCCGATGCGGTAGGCCTGTCGGCCAGCCCATGCTTGCAACGGGTCAAACGGCTGGAATCGCTGGGGTATATTTCCAGCTACAAGGCCCATCTGAACCTGGCCAAGATTACCGATTCAGTGACGGTTTTCACTGAAGTCACCTTGAGCGACCACAAGCGCGAAGACTTCGCGAAATTCGAATCCAACATCCGTCTGGTGGATGAGGTGCTCGAATGTCACCTGATCAGCGGGGGCTACGATTACCTGGTGCGCTTCATGACCCGCAGCATCCAGGATTACCAGGAGGTGATGGAGAGCCTGCTGGACAAGAACATCGGCATCTCCAAGTACTTCAGCTACATCGTGATCAAATCGCCGGTGCGCAAGGACGAGATTCCGTTGCGTAAGCTGTTGCGCCACTAAATCGATAGCCACCCCCAAACCAGTGTGGGAGCGGGCTTGCTCGCGAAGGCGTCGGGCCTGTTTGCATTGATGTTGAATGCGCCGACGCTTTCGCGAGCAAGCCCGCTCCCACAAATGGATGTACGCAGGGCCTATTCCTTGAGGAATGTCAGCAGATCCTGATTGAGGCGGTCTTTATGCGTCTCGATCAGGCCGTGAGGTGCACCTGCGTAGACGATCAGTCGGGCACCCTTGATCAGCGCCGCCGAGGCCCGGCCTGAAGCGTCGATGGGCACGATCTGGTCGTCATCGCCATGGATCACCAGCGTCGGCACGTCGAACTTCTTCAGGTCGCCGCGGAAATCGGTGGCCGAGAATGCCGCGATGGAGTCATAGGTATTTTTGCTGCCGCCGAGCATGCCCTGCATCCAGAACGATTGGATTTGCGCCTGGGAAGGCTTGGCACCCTTGCGGTTGTAGCCGTAGAACGGGCCCGAGGCGATGTCCAGGTAAAGCTGCGAGCGATTCTCCAGGGACGCCTTGCGCAGGCCGTCGAACACTGCGATAGGCAAGCCACCGGGGTTTGTATCGGTCTTGAGCATCAGCGGCGGCACGGAGGACACCAGCACGGCTTTCTTCACCCGAGCGGTGCCGTGGCGACCGATGTAGCGAGCGACTTCACCGCCGCCGGTGGAGAACCCCACCAGGGTCACGTCCTTGAGATCCAACGTTTCGATGACCGCTGCCAGGTCGTCAGCGTAGTGGTCCATGTCGTTGCCTTCCCACGGCTGGCTGGAACGGCCATGGCCGCGACGGTCGTGGGCAATCACGCGATAACCCTTGGAGGCGAGGAACATCATCTGCGCGTCCCAGCTATCGGAGTCCAGCGGCCAGCCGTGGCTGAACGTCACCACCTGACCGTTCCGTGGGCCCCAGTCCTTGTAGTAAAGCTGCACGCCATCCTTAGTGGTGATGTAGCTGGCGGACTGGACCACGCTCCCGACCGCGGACACGGTCGTACCAGCCTGGACAGGTGTCGCGGCTTCGGCGCTGAGGGTGGCGAACGCCAGTGCAGCAATGGCCAGGGTGCGGTTGAGTGTGTTCATCGTTTCTCTCTCCATAAGGTCGGTTTGATCTGCGGCGACCTTCATCGATCGCGTTGGCGGGCAGATTAGAGAGAGAGGGCGATGACGAGAACTGAGTGATATCGATAGCGACTATACGAAAATCCGATAGCTGGGCTTCGCTTTGCTGCGCACCAAACGATACGGGTCAGCACTTTCCCGTGGCGAGGGAGCTTGCTCCCGCTGGGCTGCGCAGCAGCCCCACACAGGGTATGCGGTGCATCTGAATGACCGAGTCGGCTGACTTGAGGGCCGCTTCGCGCCCCAGCGGGAGCAAGCTCCCTCGCCACGGTGTAATTGACCTGAACCTCATGTGGGAGCGAGCTCGCTCGCGATAGCGGTGGCTCAGCTTGCATCGTCGTTGGATGGACTGCCGCCTTCGCGAGCAAGCCCGCTCCTACAGGATGCTGCTCGCTTGAGAAGTACATATTCCCGTGGCGAGGGAGCTTGCTCCCGCTGGGCTGCGCAGCAGCCCCACACAGGGCATGCGGTGTATCTGAATGACCGAGGCGGCTGGCTTGAGGGCCGCTTCGCGCCCCAGCGGGAGCAAGCTCCCTCGCCACGGTGTAACTGACCTGAAACCTCATGTGGGAGCGAGCTCGCTCGCGATAGCGGTGGGTCAGCTTGCATCGTCGTTGGATGGACTGCCGCCTTCGCGAGCAAGCCCGCTCCTACAGGATGCTGCTCGCTTGAGAAGTACATATTCCCGTGGCGAGGGAGCTTGCTCCCGCTGGGCTGCGCAGCAGCCCCACACAGGGCATGCGGTGTATCTGAATGACCGAGGCGGCTGGCTTGAGGGCCGCTTCGCGCCCCAGCGGGAGCAAGCTCCCTCGCCACAAAAAAACGTACTCTTTGATTTAACCGAAAGAAGGCACTGGCCCCAACGCGTGATAAATCCAAGTACTGCTGCGACGGTTGCAAGCGACTACTCAATATTTGTAGACGATCCTCAACCGACCCATGATCTCCAGCGCATTCACCAGGCTCAAACCGTTCATGGGCAAGCAAGCGAAGGCCTGGTACTCATCGAAATGCGTGCCGATGGCCAACAACTTCAAATCATGGGCCTCCAACTGCCCGTTGAAATACTGAAGCAGCGCTCGCTCCCAATCGTTGGCGCGGTTGACGGCATCGATGGTCTTGGCATCAGGCTCGGAAATTTCAAGGCCCAACTGCCGTAGCGGTGCGAGGGCATTGACGGCGCTTACCCCGTAGGAAGACCATTCCTTCCATTCGAACTCAGCCAGCCGATTGGCCTGGGCAAGCGCCGACTGCACCTGAGTCCACGCCCAATCCCACTGCGCGACAGGCGCCGGCATGTTCTGGACAAGCGCCTGCGCTTGCTCTTCGTCGAACAGTTCATAGAACAGATCCGCCAGCGTATCGGCCAAGTCCGGCTGCGGCCCTTGGCCCTGGGTGTCCAGGTCTTGGCTCAAACGCAGCCATACGCTGTCCAGTTCC
Organism: Pseudomonas sp. Q12-87; assembly: GCF_001269755.1. NCBI lineage: Bacteria > Pseudomonadati > Pseudomonadota > Gammaproteobacteria > Pseudomonadales > Pseudomonadaceae > Pseudomonas > Pseudomonas sp. Q12-87. The sequence goes on from NZ_LHVI01000014.1 coordinate 122,751, forward strand.
TCCCAATCTTCTTCATCCATCTCATCCTCGACCACCTGCGCCTGATGCCCGCGCTTGTAGTTATCCAGCTGCGTCTTGCGCACACGAATAACACCTTCGGCGAGATCGACCTGGTAGCTGCGGTAGTCCAGGTAGTTGGTCTGGAAGACGATGCGGTCAGGGAAGATGTCATGAGTGATGCTTTCTTCAGCATCGAAATAGGTAGCGCCTTCGGGCTTGCCGTGGGCGGCGGTGATGCGTTGGAATGGCAGTGGGTCGATTGGGTTCATGTGGGTTGGGCCGTTACGTGAGGGTTTCACTTTGTTGAGGACAATATGAAAATTCGAAACGCCTTACTAACCGATGCAGAATCGGTGTCTAAACTCCTGGGGCAGCTAGGCTACCAAGCCTCGCCACGGCTTATCCGAGATAAGCTTGAGATCTTAGGAGCCAGTACTTGCGATACCGTGCTGCTGGCGCAAGACGGTGTAAATGTTGTCGGCGTCATAAGCTTACACGTGCTGGAGCTGTTTCATCAGCCAGGTAGACTCGGACGTATTACCTCGCTAGTCATTGACGAAAACTACCGGGGACAAGGAGTAGGGGCGATGCTAGTTGCCGCTGCCGATGCGTTTTTTACAAAGCAACTCTGCACTCGGGTTGAGGTAACCAGCGGTGACCACCGAACAGAGGCCCACGCATTTTACGTGCGGCAAGGTTTCGCCGTTGACGAGCGTCGGTTTGTAAAGCGGTATGGATTTTCCGAGGCCGAGTAAAGCCACGCTATTAACGACCCTAAGGCAGGTAAAACCTGTCTTGATGACCACTGTCAGGAGTCTGCGCGATGGCCAACAGCGGCCAATTTCATCCGGCCTTGGATCGCCGTGCGCAGGCAACCCCAGGCAATGAATCCGATGATCAGCACCTCGGCTACGCCCACCAGAAAGTTGAATGAAAAGCTGAGCGGTTGCTCGGCCCAGTAAAAAGTCGTCGGGCGCGTTCGAAAGCCGCTTACGCGCAGCCGTCCAGTAAACAGAGCAGGCACCAATGCGACGAGGTGGGTCAGCTCAAGCACCGCCATGCAGGTGCCCATCAGCGTGAGCAAGGCGCGGGTGGGAATGCCGAGTTTCTCGGTGGGTTCAGGTTCGGGCGTGGCTCCTTTTTGACGCCGCTGCCTGGCTTCCCTCACCACTTTACCGCTGTCTGGGGACGGGGCAGGCCTATAGGCAGCCTTCACAACAGCCGCCGAATCATCAACGACCTCAGTCGGCACCGCCACGTTCAGGTAGTCGGCCAACTCACGCAGCCACACGTCAGTGCGTTCACTTCCCGGCACTACCGGAACGTTATCGGTCGTCAGGCGGTGGGCGGTGCCATCGCGCAGCATCAGCCACAGTTGGGTGTAGGCTTGCTCAGCCTGAGGACGGCGGCGCAGTTCGAGGTATTTGGCAGCATCGATTCTAAACACCGATTGCACGCGCTCGCGGCGTCCAAAAAAGTTTCGGGTGAGGCGTTTGCCTTCGCCGTCCATCCGTGACAACACCAACGTCTCGCGCATACCGGTGCAGACCACCAGCAGCAGACCAAGCGCAGGAATCAACAGCAGGCCGAGCACGATCAGCAGTGCCGACAGCGGATGAATATCAGCAAACAGCGAGAGCCCATCGGCGAACACAAACACGACGAACGCCAGCGGCATGATGAAGGCAAGCGCGCCTGCCAGCAGCACGAATGTGCTCTGCACCAAGTTGCGCGAGTGAATATGCAGATCACCCTGCGCAGTGCGTTCGAACCGATGTCCTGTCAACATTCGAATCTCCAAAGGCGCTCAATGGGGGCGCTCAACTTTTTCCTCCGATAAGAAACTATTCCACAAGCTCGACATAATCAGATTCGCCACCGCCCTCCGCGCCGGACAACCAACCCCAGACGAAGTGGAGCGTGGTGCGGCCTGCTGGGTCAGCGCCCACCGTACCGCGCGACCAACCGGCAAGGATCTCACCGTCAGTGGTCAAGCATTGATAAAGAAGGTCGATGGTATCTGGGCCAGTCACACGACCAATCTGGGTTCCTATACGAATCCGCCCGCCTTGGTAGTTGCCAGTAATGGCCTCTTCGTTGACGAAGTAATGAAAGACCGTGCCGGCACCCGATAGCCCCTGGGTATTGTTCGCTACAGTGAATCGGCGATTATTCAAGCGTTCCCCAAGTTGAGACAAAGCCGTTTCCATCCGTTGCGTCCTTTGAATAGTCCATTGCGTAGCTGCGCACCTTAAACCATTTTTCCAAGCCTGATGGCACGGTCATGACAGACAGACCACCCAAGGAATGCTAACCCCCAAAATCAAAACCCAAAGGCTCGAACCGCTCGCTCGTGTCCATGCGAATATTTCTCAAGCTCACGGTTTCCAAATGCGACGCGTACAACGACTCCGAAAAATAGCTGATCAGAATGGAGCGTCGGCGAGCGCCCATCGTATTCAGGCTACCCGCATGGACCAAATCGACATCGAACACCAGGATGTCACCGGCACAGCCTGCAAGTTGTACGGTCCGTGACTCGTCATTGAAGTCCAATGGCGCGGCTCCCGCTTCGGGGCGATGGCTGCCGGGAACGAGACGGGTCGCGCCGTTTCCAGGGCCATAATCGTCGAAAAAAGCCAGGGCAATCGCGATGTCGCCTGGCCGTTGCGCCGATAAGTCGCGGTGCAGTTGCTGGTGGCCGCCACCGGCAAGAGGCTCGCGGCCCTCCACCTGTGAGAGGAAAAACCGCTCGGCGATCAATTCTCCTGCCACCGCCAGCACCTGAGGCAGACGGCACACCGCTTGAACTCGCGCATCGTCGTCCAGCATCGAATGACGCCAGTCCATGCCACGCGGCACGGGCCATTGATCCGACGGCCTTACGCCGGCATCGAACATGGCCCGAAGATCGTCCAACCACTCGGCTGGGATCGCGCCACGGAGCAGGGCGTAGCCATCTCGATGGAGTTGCTCGCGGCCAGTCATGATTCCTCAACTTCCTTGTGTGGGTGTTGGGAAGGTTAGTGTTCAAACCAAAGGAAGGCCACCAGGCAGATGGGGCGCCCAATTCATGAGGGCTCTAATGGACCGAACAGGCGTCAAGTCATGGCTGAATATGATTGCTGCTCGGTGGTTAAGCTAAGGTCTACTGGGGAAACGGTATGGCCAGGCTCGATCGCTTGAATGCTGTTAAATGTGAGGGTGTTTGGGCAGTTGTCTCGGTTGGCCTGACTTCCACTCTCCTACACATCAAGTACGTGGGGAACACCATGTTGAATACTGGGTTGAGAGGACACGTGGCACTTATCAGTGGTGCCGGAAGTGAAGTTGGGATTGGTATGGCAATTGCTCGCAGGCTAGGTGCATCTGGGGCGAGGCTGATCGTCACGGCCAGCAGTAACCGCATCGCTGATCGAGTCAGCGAGCTACGCGCCGAAGGGTTTGAAGTTGAAGGCCGCCCAACTGACCTCACCGATGAAACTCAGGTGCGCGAATTCGGCAAGTGGGCAGAGTCGGTCTGGGGGCAGGTGGATATTCTGGTGAACAATGCGGGGATGTCCATGCAAGGAAGCCCAGAGTCTTTCTCGGAACTGGCAGCGATGGATCTGCACGAGTGGAATCTTTCACTGGCTAGAAACCTGACTACGGCTTTTCTTCTAACCCGAGCCGTTCTGCCCGGTATGCAGGCGCGAAATTATGGGCGAATCGTCCACATCAGTTCCACCACAGGCACCCGGTGCAGCAATCCGGGCGAAGCCGCTTATAGCGCCGCCAAGGCCGCGATGGTTGGCATGAGCATGGGGCTTGCACTTGAAGTGGCTAAGCAAGGAATTACCGTAAACAGCGTCGCTCCCGGCTGGATTACGACCGGCTCAACCTCACCCATTGAAGCCGAGGCTGGGCGCTTCACCCCAATGGGTCGGGCAGGCAGCCCCCGTGAAGTGGCAGCGGCGGTTGCGTTCCTGGCGTCTCCAGAATCCAGTTACATCACCGGTGAAGTCATCGTCGTGGATGGTGGAAACTGTCTGGTCGAGAATAAATCCCCCCAAGCCTGAAATTGACGTTTGTTCTTATCGAAGGTTGTAAACCGGCCACAAGGCTGGGAGGCTGGCGTCAGGTTTTTATCATAGGGACATGCTGAAATGAGAACACGAAAAATCCTGGTTACAGGTGCTGCTGGCAAGATCGGCAGCGCTTTTTGGGCAGCGCAAGACGACAAGTCGGATTTGCGTTTAGCCGATATAGACGTAACAACACTTCCTGACGCTGCACAGCGTGTCTCTCTCGATATCAGGGATCCAGGCAGTTGCCTTGAGGCTTGCGAAGGCATACACACCGTGATTCATCTAGCGGCTGACCCTAACCCGGACGCCGATTTCATGGCCTCGCTGCTCCCAGTGAATATCGTGGGCACTTACAACATGTTATTCGCCGCAAAGGCACAAGGTTGCAAGCGTTTCATATTTGCAAGCAGTGCCCAGGTTATCGAAGGATACCCAACGGATGTGCAGATACAGGAATGTATGCCACCTAAACCAGGCAACCTTTACGGGGTCAGCAAAGCGTTTGGCGAGGCTCTGGCTTCGATGTATGCAAACGATGGTCACATGACAACCATCGCCGTCCGTATTGCCAATGTCGCTGAATTTCAACAAGGTGAAAGCCACAGCCCCAGGGACGTAGCTGCTTTTATCAGCTTTAGGGATGTTGTCGCACTGCTTGAAAGTTGCGTTGACGCCGAGCTAAGCGGATTCCATGTTATCCACGGGGTCTCAGATAACAGGTATAAGCGCCTCTCGATTGATAAAAGCAGAAAAATTGTTGGGTACGCCCCCACTGATGATGGGTTTGAGATTTTGGAAGGACGCGTGCGGTCAGATTGAATGCATTTAGAGCCTCCCAATCCGAGATAACCTGCGAGCTTTCCCATAAACGACATTGGATACGGTTATGAAAAGCTCTTTGAGGACGCTCGGAGCTGGCCTCGCCAACAGTATGGTGATTCCCGCCGCTTGGTTGTCGGGACTTGTGACGATGGCATTCTTGTGGGGCTTCATAACGTATTGGCCCCAAGAGCTTACCGTCGAAGGCCGCCAACTTTTCCTGGCTTCCGTTTCGATTTTTTGTGTCGCCATATGGCACCTGATACGGCGCAAGCGACGATCAAAAGCGCTTGTTACATCCATCAACCTAAAGGAAGGACTGAGCCTTGACCATACTCAGCGGCTCGGCTATCCAGGCCCGGTCTTTTTCGTCTTTGACCTTTCCAACAAGAAACTCGCTCAGTGCCAAAGCGCCACTGGCGACTATCAAATTCGAGACTTTTCGTGGGTAACAGGCTGGCAGTATGAGTGGAAACAGATTGATACCAGGGTGACGGGCGGCGTTATTCGAGTAGTCGATGGGGCAGGCATGAGCGTTCCAGCTGACGCGCTTTACCGTAAATTCATAAAATTCACGCTGGTCCTGACGGTTGCCGATACAAGTCATCCTCTCCTGCGTTTTCCAATGAACCGGAGCGCAGCTGAAGAGTGGTGCGCCCGGTGTAATGTACTTTTCAACCGCCCGAATTCAAAGGATTGATCCCATGATTACCTGCCACGTCAAATATGTCATCGACCCCTATCAGGTCGATGCGTTCGAACGCTACTCCCGCCAATGGATCAGACTGGTGACCCGCTTGGGCGGTCAGCATCACGGCTATTTCCTGCCCGCCGAAGGGGCCAACAATATTGCGTATTGCTTATTCAGTTTTGCCAACCTCGCCGATTACGAGCGATATAGGCAGGCGGCAGCACAAGATCAGGAATGTGTACGTTTAGTGGAAGAGGCGACTGAGTTGAAATTTATCTTGAGCTACGAAAGAAGCTTTATGCGCCCTTTGCTTGAATGACTGGAGAGGCGATTTGTTATCCACTCGTCAACCCCAGCCACCGATAAACCAGGGACGCATAGACCTGCCGCTATGCCCCTCATAGGTTGATTTTGTTCCAAGCCGCTCTCGGCAATAAAACAAGCTGAACACCGCTGGAATAATTAATAAGTTGAACAGCCACATGCGTGCGTCGGCTGATTTCGAGGTGATCGTTGTAAGAAAGTTGATTAGCACTGCGCCGATGATCAGCAGGTTATAGGCGATATGACGACGTTTCGTTAAAGCAAAGCTTTCCCAGTCATAACTCAGCCACCCATGGGAAAATTTGTCACATGCAGGACATCTATGGGTTGGGCGGCAAGGAGTCTGCGATGTAACCACAGCCAGGACAGCGGTATTTCATGGCCTTTTCCTCTGTCGTTAGCTAAATACGCCATCTCGCATTTTCGTCGCTCTAGAACGAGACTTATCAAGGGGCGCGCGACAAGGACGGCACGCAGGCTATGTAAGGAGGCTAGCAGGACACTGTCTATTTACCACTGGGCTGCCTACCCCAATGCCTCGGGTACGGCCCAAGGCAAGGAATAACCGGAAGTACGTCCTACACCCAGTCGTTAGCGACTCCAATCAATTGCACCACCTCGTCTTCCGGCGGCTCGGCGAAGATGATGTTCAAGTCACGGTAACCGGAGTGATCCCCTACCAAGCTCAGCTCGAATCGAGCCCCAGATGCGTCGGCTTCGTAACTCTTCAAGTAGGTCAGGTTCTTGGCTTCGTTGACAACCACGTCCAACGTGCCGTTGTAACCATTCCCCAGCCGGGTAAAGTCCAAGGCAGACAAATCGATGGCGTCTTCCCCGGCCGTATAGTCAATCAAGCGATCAGTATGGTTTTCGGTGGCGGTGCGGTAGCTGTCGCTCAGTTCGTCAAAGCGGAACACATCGTTATTACCGCCACCCACCAATACGTCCCGGTCCGCTCCGCCAGCCAATACATCATTGCCCAGCGCTCCATAAAGGCGATCATCGCCCTCAAACCCTTCGATGGTTTCGCCTCGAGCATTGCCTTGTAAACGATCAGTCCCAACGGTGCCCATCAACCTGGCTTGCTGGAACAGGATGTTGGTTTCATTCAGGGTTTGGCTCAAGTCACCGTCGAAGACCAATTCGAAGCGCTCCCCATCCGCGTTGGCATCGAAACTCTTGAGGTAGGTCCTCGTCCCGCTTTCATCGACTCGTATCGCAAGCGTGCCGTCATGTCCGTTGCCCAACCCGAGGAAGCCCAGGGAGGAGAGATCGATCGTATCAGTGCTGGGGTCGAAGTCGGTGATTCGGTCGCTATGAGCTTCGGTGGCAGTCCGGTAACTGTCGGTGACTGACTGATACCGGAACGTATCGGCCCCGGCGCCGCCCGTCAGCAGATCGCGACCTTGCTGGCCATCGAGCAGATCGTCACCGGCCCCGCCAACGATCGCATCGTCGAACGAGGCGGTACCTAGCAAAAAGTCGTCCTCGCGGCCACCGTCGAGATGGTAATAGCCGTCGTCGGGATTGCCGAAGCTGTGGTCCAGGCTACCGTCGGCGTTCAACTGAACCAAGGCGGCCAGATAGCCATCCGCGCGGGTGCCTTGGCTTCCGCCGATCAATAGCTTGCCGTCGGCCAGCACGATCATATCGGCTACGGCGAAAGGCGCGCTTTCCGAGCCCCAACGTGCCTCACCCTGATCACCGAAACCGGTGTCGAGCGAGCCGTCGTCGTTGAGTCGGATGACGACCGCAACTCCGCCCGAGGCACCGGCCAGCAGGATCTTGCCATCGTCCTGTATCACGAGGGCGTCGGCGTGAACCTTCAGGGCCAGGCTGCCCCCATTCGCAAAGCTGGTATCCAGCGTGCCGTCCGGGTTGAGGCGGGTCAGGGTGTCTCGCCCCGTGACCAATACCTTGCCGTCTCCCTGCAACGAAACGTCGATCGTGCCGCTGGGTTGAATGCCGATGGACTCAGGTAGGTGCAGGACCCCAGCCTCTGCGAAAGATGAGATCAAGGTCCCCGTCGCGTCGAAGCGGGCAATGTAGATCTCCCCAGAGGGATACGCAGCACTTGCGAAAAAGCTGCCGTCGCGTTGGACAGAGAACGATGCTTGCTGGCCTAAAGAGTCATTCCAGTAGAAGGGCACCAGCGCGGTGCCGTCGTTCCCAAAACTGGTATCGAGGCTGCCATCAGCCAAGGTACGACTGACGCCAGACACCCAGGCGTCGCCTACCTTCACATACTGCGCCACCAGATAGCCCCCTCCCGGCTGCACCGCGCCATTACCGCCGTCCTCGATATCGAGCGCCACAGGGAGCAAGGATTTACCGTCTCCACTGAAGTTGCGGTCCAGGCTACCGTCGGCATTGAACCGGACCAGACTGCCGGTGAAACCCGAATCCTCTTCGCCCCCTAGTCCCAGCCGACTGTAAGCGCCAAGCCAGACAGTGCCGTCCGGATCGACCGCGATACCGGCGACGTTGTCTGAGCCCCACAGTGTCGTGGCTACCATGCCTGTATGCCGAACAGCTGAAGCGGCGGTTGAAATACGCTGGCTCATGTCTATGCCTCCAATGGCGATTTTGTCGCCAAAAACAATAGACACGGGGCAGTGGGGTTTCCAGTGACGAGACGACGGGAGGTTGTTGGATGGGCTTCTTGCTCTGCTGGGGATGCGACCAGTTTCCGGCGCCTGCGCAGAGGAATACGTGAAAAGGGGACAGATTTATTTGCTGGAAATAAATCCGTCCCGAATGGCACTTATTTAACAGCTAACTAGCTGATACGACTGCGAGAATCAGGTTTCCATTGGGTCGAAGAATTTTTACGCCACGCCCGAGCCAATCCAGCCGAACGCCTCATTGCTTTTCTGAAGACTTACGCACCTTGGCGACGCCGTCATTGGAAGGCCATGTTGCCAAAGTCTGGTCAACGACCAACTCCAAGACATCGCTGCTAAAACCGGCCTTGGCCTGGACAGCCATGCCGTGGAGCACCGCCAGCAAGTAGACGGCCAGCGCAGCGCTATTGGCTGTTTGTGGCAAGTCGGCTTCAAGCTTCGCGCGTTCGAAGCGCTCGCGTAATGACGCTTCACCGTTGGCTCGTGCATCTATCAGGGCCTGACGAACGGGCTCAGCATCGTCGGAGCCAGCCAGGACTCCATGAATGCCCAAGCACCCTAGGTGATCCGGAAACCGCGTATTCAACTCCACCGTTCTGCGCAGTATGTGTTCGACCACATCCCGTGAAGTCGGGAGATCCATCGCTGCCTGAAAGAAATCCAGGTAGTGCGTGTAGTAATGATCGAGCGCCCGCAGAAACAGGGCCTGCTTGTTGCCAAAGGCCGAGTAGAGACCAGGACGTTCAACGCCCGTTGCTTGCGTAAGGTCGGTATACGACGCGCCTTCGTACCCTTTGCGCCAGAAGACGGAAAGGGCGGCATCCAGCACCGCATCAAGATCGAATTCGCGATGTCGCCCCATCAGTTGGCCTCGGCTTTTTTCATAACGACCGATATTAAATACGTTGACAGCCTGTGTAAACTCAAATTAACTAACGATCGTTATCGTAATGGGCAGTATGGAAAATGTACGCCGCCCCGGTAGTGTTTCTTCACAGCAAAAGGTGGTCGCTCATGCATCGTTCGTTGATCGGTAAGGTGGCACTTATTACAGGCGGTTCGCGAGGGCTAGGCGCAACCACGGCCATGGCACTGGCCGAACTGGGTGCTGATGTTGCAATCAGCTATGTGGCGTCTGCTGAAAAAGCAGCAGAGGTCGTCAGGCAGTTACAAGCTAAAGGCGTACGCGCGCTGGCTATCAAGAGTGATCAGGCGGACATGGCCTCGGCCAAACCGATGGTCGACGCCGTAATTGCTCATTTCGGGCGCCTGGACATCTTGGTCAACAACGCAGCGATCGCTGTACAGGGCAAGACCGTTGACGCTCCGGATCTCGATACTGTGAATCTGGATCGTCAGTGGCAGATCAATGTCATGGGAACCATAGCAACTACACGCGCGGCGGCACCGTTGCTGACTGACGGTGGACGGATCATCTTCATCGGTTCTCTGTTAGGTGGCCACGTTCCGTTCGCCGGTGCTGCCGATTACGCAGGCACCAAAGCGGCCATCGCCGGGTACGCCAAGGGCGTGGCGCGTGATCTGGGCCCTCGCAACATTACCTCCAACGTGGTCCAGCCCGGCGTGATGCCCACCGACATGGCGGCTGAAGTGCTCGGAGAGGGGGCTCCCGACGCGCTGTTGGACTTGCACGCCATTCGCCGGATTGCCTCGCTTGAAGAGGTCGCCGCCTTGGTGTGTTTCTTGGCCGGCCCAAACGGGGCGTACATCACCGGGGGTGTGATCGACATTGCCGGCGGTTTGAGCATCTGAACCCAGCAACGGGGCGCCGTCTTTCGGGCAAAGCGCAACGTATCTTCCAATGAGCTTTACGGAACTCCACCATGACAAAGAAATTCGACGCAAAAACAACCGCTGACGATGTGCTTGCCGGCGTGGATCTTAGCGGCAAGCAATACCTCGTCACTGGAATCTCATCAGGAATCGGGCTGGAAACGGCACGCTCGCTCGTCGCCCATGGTGCCAGTGTGGTGGGAACAGCCAGGGCGCTTGATCGCGCCGAGTCAGCCACCGCTTTGATTCGCGATGCAGGCGCGCCGGGACAGGGTGATCTGGAGTTGATCGAACTTGATCTCGCCTCGCTGGGAAGTGTAAAGGCCGCTGCAGATCGGTTGGTCAAGACTGGAAAACGGTTTGACGCAATCATTGCCAACGCTGGTGTGATGGCTACCCCGTTTGGCCTTTCGGTCGATGGCTTTGAGGTTCAGTTCGCGACCAATTATCTCGGGCACTTCGCGTTGATCCGGCAATTGGACTCGTTAATCGCCGACAACGGTCGGGTTATCTTGCTGTCGTCACAGGCCCACCGAGTCGCCGATGTTGACCTCCAAGACCTTAATTTTGAACAGCAGGCCTATGACGCATTTGTCGCCTATGGACGCTCGAAGACCGCAGTCTCTCTTTTTGCTGCCGAGTTCGATAGACGCCATCGAGACCGTGGCATCCGTTCGGCCTCGGTGATGCCCGGTAACAGCCTGACTGATCTCCCTCGGCATTTTTCGCCGGAGGAGCTACAGGCTTTATTCGATTTCGTTGGCAATGCACGTTCACAGGCAAATCTGCCGCCGGCGGAGCTTAAAAGTATCGCGCAAGCAGCGTCCACATCAGTCTGGGCAGCCGTTGTGGCCGATGCTGACGAAATCGGAGGGCGGTATCTGGAGGATTGCGCGGTAGCCCCGGTAAATGACTCGCCTGTTCCGTTTGCAGAGGGCGTTCGGTCGTATGCCCTGGATGCGCAGATGGGTAAAAAGCTTTGGGATAAAAGCGAGGCGTTGATACAGATGTAAGGAAGGGTGAGCGCTCCTTCACGACCTACCCGGGGTTATCCGAATCGTGACGGACCGCTTTTAAGATGGCGGAGCTTGAGGATGTAGATTGGCATCACTCAGCTCCAGTGGTAGTTGGCACCGGAGATAGATTTGCTCATGACAACCATCGGCATCATTGGGGCAGGCGAGGTGGGCAGCAACATCGCACGTGCGGCCATTGCGAACGGCTACCAAGTCGTCATCGCCAACTCCCGGGGCCCAGAGACACTAAAGGCGTTGGTCGACCAACTTGGCCCGTTAGCACGTGCTTCAACGGCTATCGGCGCGGCGCAGGCAGGAGATTTTGTAGTCATAGCCGTTGCGTTGAAGATGATCAATGACATGCCGACGCAAGCGCTTGCAGGGAAAATTGTCATCGACACGAATAATTATATGGCTTGGAGGGACGGCCAGTTTCCCATCGTCGACGAGGGCGTGAAGACCGTTCATGAGCTGCGACAGGAACAGCTGCCTACTTCCAAAGTGGTCAAGGCCTTCACGCACATCCAAGCGCCAAGAATCAACCTGTGGGGGCAGGCTGCCGATTCTCCGGACCGCTTGGCTTTAGCAGCCTCAAGCAACTTTCCTGAAGCCGTAGAGTGTGTGAGGCGCCTATATGACCAGTTCGGTTTCGATACCGTCGACAACAGCCCTTTGAGCGAATCTTGGCGCACTGCACCAGGGCAGCCAGCCTGGCGGCAAGAGCGCCAGACCTACGCGCAACTGTCGGCCAATATTGAGAGCGGGCGGCCCCTGCGCAACAGCTAAATGGAACAACCGAGCCCGCGCCACAATCCGATCCATAAACGCCTGCCATAAAAAATCGGGGGTCAAATGTCGCGTCTGCCCATGATCGGAGTCATTGCCTGCTCAGGCAAAATCGGTCCGCACACCGTCCAGCTCAGCAACGACAAATATGCCCAGGCTGTCGCCACCGCGGCCGAAGCATTGCCGGTCATCCTGCCGGTGTTTCCCGCGCTGCTTGACCCGGTCCACATCCTTGCCGGGCTGGACGGGCTGCTTTTCACCGGTTCTCCCTCCAACGTCGACCCCCGTTGCTACGGCGGCCCACCCAGCCCCCCAGACACCGAGCACGACGAGGCCCGCGATCAATTGGCGCTGCCGCTCTGGCGCGCGGCGGTCGAAGCGGGCGTTCCGGTGCTGGGTATCTGCCGCGGCTTTCAGGAAATGAACGTCGCCTTCGGCGGCACGCTCGATCAACAGCTCGATGGACCAGGCGCCGAGCACGAACCTACGGGCAACGAACCCGTTGAAGATCAATACGCCCGCACTCATGCCTTGACCGTCCAGCCGGGTGGGGTGCTTACGCGGTTGGGATTGGCGCAGAAGATCGAAGTCAATTCTGTCCACGGCCAAGGCATTGCGCGAGTGGGGCAGGGCCTGCGGGTCGAGGCAGTGGCCGAAGATGGGTTGGTGGAAGGGCTTTCGGTGGAAGGCAGCCAGGCGTTTGCCTTGGGCGTGCAGTGGCATCCGGAATGGCAGGTGATGGAAAATCCGGATTATCGAGCGATATTCCAGGCTTTTGGTGAGGCGTGTCGCAAGCGGGCGGAGCAGTCGCGATGATGGCTGCGACTGCATCCGCCACGGCACGGTGAGTGGCGTGAGCCTTATGGCTTAGGCTTGCCCAACTGCTTGCCCGTCTCGGTCACGATGGCGCTGAGACCCTGTTCGTTGATCTTCTTCCAATCGCTGTCGGTGGCCAGTTGCATGCTGTCGCGTGCGCCGGAAATGACTTCCAGTGGCGCTGCGCCTGGGGTTTCGATTTTCAGGTGGGCCTTGTTGTTCACCGCCACGCTGAACGCGCCTGGAGAGAACCACGACCAGTATTCGACGATGTGCACGTTCACATTGGCGGCGCTTGGCGTGGGTGTGCTCACCACTTGGTAACCGGCCTGCTGATAGGCTGTCGCCACCGCATTGCCCACCAGTTGCGACACGGTTCGACCCGATGGCAGCACTACGTCGCCCAGCCCTTTGCCATAACCGTTGCGTTTGCGGCCGACGGCCCGTTGGGTGACGCTGGTATCGTTCACTTCCGCATCGTTCTTCAAGGAAGGAATATCGGCGCTGCGGGGATCGACCTGGAACACCCGCTCATCCACTGCGCTGATGTACACCTGCTGCCCTTGGCCGGCGGTGCTGGCTTGCGGCGCGGGGCCAATGATATCGACCTCGGAACGGCTGGTCGCGCACCCCACGAGTGAGGCGAGGGCGATAGCGGCGGCGATGGCTTTGAAAGTTGACATGGTTGCTCCTGGCTGTTCGGTTGTCCTTTTCCCCGGCCCTTGGACGGACGTTGGGGCAGCAGAGCTTAATGGTTGCGCGGGGATTGGGGAAGCTTGGTTTGTGGCTTAATGCCATTATGTGCTGGCGACCCCGTTCCAAGGTGAACGTGCGGGTTTTACACCCAGGCGTTAGCGACTCCGATCAATTGCACGGGCTCGTCTTCCGGCGGCTCGGCGAATGTGATGTTCAAGTCGCGGTAAGCCGCTTCTGTCACAGCTTTGCGATCCCCTTCAGGCTCACGCATTTTTGGTAACTGACAACACCTTGATCAGTGCGTCCAGTGACCAGGCGTTGATTCTTGCCGATGTCGACTTCGGTCGGTTAGGGACCGGCCGCTTTCGGCCGATTCTGTTGAAAAAGTCGGCCATGGTTGCCACGGCAGAAAAGTACGCGCCTGAGGTTGAAATCTTAACTTTGGGCAGAGGCTTCCAAGCTCAGATTTCACGTAGCAGCGTGCAAAAAAGGCGTTTTCACCGTCCAATATTCAGGCCATTTGGGCGAACCGACTTTTTCAACAGAATCGGCCAATAGCTGCCGGTCATGAATATCTTCGTTTCATTTTTAAACCGCGAGATGGTTAGGGCCTTACGGCGCTGATATTTCCGAGGATCCTACCGGCATCTTTTGCAGGAGGAAGTCCAAATAATCGTGCGTAATCTCGACTGAACTGAGTTGCGCTTTCGTAGCCAACCTCAAAGACCGCAGCCATGACACTCTTCGCATTGGCCACCATCAGCGTCCTGGTCTGCAGCAGCCGTACCCGCTTCTGGAACTGCGAAGGGCTCAGATTGGTAACTGCCTTGAAGTGGCGATGAAACCGATAAAACCGCAGTCGCCAATGGGCGCATTTCGCTGGACGAGGAGGAAAGCTCCCAATGCCAGCGTCCTTTGGTGGGGCAAAACGTTGGGCAATCATCGTTCAGCATGTAGTTCCATTCGTTGCTTTCCCACATCCACGGCGCGGGCTGAAGCAGACTTGGAGAGGTGCCTTCTCTATAGACGGCCACTTCATGGTTTCGACCATTACCCCAAACCTCGACCGGTCGCGCTTGGAAATATTTGAGGGCGCGCTCGCGTAGTTTGAAGGCTGCCAGTCGAGCGTCGATGCCGCTTTGCACCTGCGCTGGTGTCCTACCCTCGGCCACTTCCATCACTGCCGTTCCGATATCAATGTCCAGTTGATGCAGAGGTTGCAGATCCAGGTAGAAGCGTCCGATTAAAGGCTCAGGCAGCTGGTCCGCACACCCCGCTTCTAGGATGATCCGAAGGCCTGCCACACTGCTCATAAGCCATATCCAGCGCTTTGATCACCAGCTCAGCGTCTGGCTTTTCCGACAGCGCTCAGCACACGATCCGACGAGTACAAAGATCCAGGACGACAGCTAGGTAATGCCACTTTCCTTGCGCCCAAATGTTGGTGATATCGCCGCACCAGGCTTGATTAGGCGCTGGAACGTCGAACTCGCGGTTCAATGTGTTCGGGATATCCAGTTTTTCTACTGCTGCTCGTTTGTAGGCATGGGAGACGGGTTGTTTACTGACTAAATCAAGCTCGCGCATCAAGCTACGCACTTTGAACCGACCGAGTTGCTCACCGTCTTCACGCATCAGCGACAGGATTCTGCGACTGCCCGCAGAGCTGCGACTTTGCGGGAACAGCTCACTGACGCGACTAC
Organism: Pseudomonas sp. Q12-87; assembly: GCF_001269755.1. Classification (NCBI taxonomy): domain Bacteria; kingdom Pseudomonadati; phylum Pseudomonadota; class Gammaproteobacteria; order Pseudomonadales; family Pseudomonadaceae; genus Pseudomonas; species Pseudomonas sp. Q12-87. The sequence continues at coordinate 138,087 of NZ_LHVI01000014.1, forward strand.
GCAATCGAAGCCGTTCTACATCGGGCGTGCGGCGCCGCGGGCGCTGGGCGTAGTAGCACGAGCGAGTGACGTCAGACACCTTGCACAGTCAATCAACCGGCTCATGTGCGCTCAACTGGTCAATCAGCGCGAACGCTCGGGATCTTCCGACATCAAGAGCGCGGTAGCCTCTTTTAGTATCGATTTCTCTCGCTCAAGCCGAGCAATCCGGGCTTCCAGCTCCTGAATTTTTTGCTGTTCCGGAGTCAGTGCCTTGCTCTGCGGGGTGACGCCTGTATGTTCTTTCTGAATCTGGTCAACCCAGCGGCGCAATGCCGACTCACCAATGCCGAGTGAACGGCTGGCTTCGATGTAGCTGTAGTTTTGTTTAAGCACAAGGTCGCCAGCCTCGCGCTTGGATTCAAGAAGGAACGGCGTTGTTTGGTCAGACACCTCGATCTGGCGAGCATTCTCACCTAAATGGATGTCCGGCTTCATTAGACCACTACAATCATTAGAGAAGAGGGTGGTTGTTACCGAAATGTGGCAGTTATTTTCAATTCCTACATTTGGCCTTACGCTTGCCTTTCATGATCAGTCTCATAAGCTGGACCGGTCGGGGAGGCTGGGGATACACCGCAACACTAGCACTGTGGAGGCTTGTTTCAAAATGTAAACGGAGTATTGCGTGCCTGTGTGTTTCGCATGTAGTCTAATTCTATTGCACAGTCTGAGTGCACCGGCCAGGGAACACGGCCGCGAAAAAGCAATGATTACATAGCACAGGATTGTCTATGGCTTTTCATGACCCAGAAGTAAACCATGGCCTGCTTGAGGATGTCCTGGACCGTTTTTGCGTCCTTCTCGAGAAAAGAGCCATCACCGGCATCGGCAAAATTAGACTCGACCGCTGGATCGTAAATTTTCGTACTGATGAAGAGCACTACTTGGCGGCATGCATGCTGAACCGCCTGATCTATCGCTCGCAGGCGATAATCATCGAGAGCTCTATCGACCATCTGCTCAACTGCCTATTACCGACGTACCTGCGGAAAATTGACCATTTTCCTCGGCTCGACATTGAGAACTTCCTCGAAGTGCTGCAACTCGACGACAGCGACTTTCCGATTCGGATTGTTGGTGTGGACGGCAGTCGCGCGTTCGACGCGGGCAAAAGCGGCGGTGTAATCATTCGCCAGTACAAACGGTACGCCGGAATACCCAGATTCTTGACCTGCCGGTCCGATGCGCTTAGTGAACTTTCAAGAGTTGTCCGGCGCCTCGTTTCTGTCGATGACATACTGGGGACGGTTACTCAATTCGACAAACTCGCAAAGGAACATGCCCTGCCTGAAAAAGAGCGCGTCCACATCGTTTACTGTCCTCTGATCGCTCACGCGGCGGGCCTGAAAGCACCCAAAGACGCGTGTCCTTGGCTGATCGTCCTTCCGGTGGAAGTCTTCGATCACCGACATAACTTCTTCAGCGAGCTGAAAGACCACCCCGGGATCTGGGAAATATGCGAGCCGAAAATAAAGCCGCAGCTAATGCACTAAATAATTATGCAAATGTTTCATGACTACCATGGCCAAGAAGGGCTGGAGATTCAACTCACACAATAGTTGAATCAACGCGCATAGCGAAGAATCTAAGGGAATAGATTGTCATGCTGAACTACCCGAGTGAGCGCAAGCTGAACGTCCTGGGTCATGCCTTTTCTGAGCGAGATCAGCTGCCCATATAGCTCATTTAACTTCAGTAGATCGAACCAGTAGAGATATTTATTATCTCGCTGAGATTAACCTTCTAGTGCAATTCCAAAAAGATCTATACCGATACCCGGGTGGCATACGGTGCATACGTTAGCTCACTATCTTATTACACAACGACGCCAATTATCATGGAGCTACACATGAAGCCCGAAATACTAATCTTTATCGACAACGATTATCTATCAACCTCATTATATTTATATAGAAAACTTCACTTTCAAGCCGCGGCAAAAGAGGGCATCAGATGCATAACAATCATCGCAAAAGATAGCAAAAATATCAGGGAGTCCAGCGATGAAAGTGACGAAGTTGTCTTGGTTGATAGTATTGAAACTAGCGAAGTACTCTGCGCAATAGAACGTTTAAGTCGCATATACAACGTGAAAGGACTGTTTTGTTACCCGGCGCATGTCACACCGCGTGGGGACGCCAACTATGCAGTTGAAGAGGTCGCTATTAAATGCGGGCTCAAATATTACAGCGCCGAGCCGCTAGAAAACTGCAATAATAAGCACCTAATGCGTTCACAACTTAGCAATATAAAAGGTGTTAAGCCAGTAAAATTCCGGCTATTCAATGGGGATTTCGAAACTATTGATGAGCTTATATTTCCCGTTGTGATGAAGCCAGTATATGGAGGCGGCTCGGCGTTTGTCTCGATATGTGATGACCGGAAGGGTCTTGAAAAGGCATACAATCACTTCATACAAAGATTTCCTGACGTACCTGGAGCATGTTCTTTCTCAGGAACTAAAAAATGGCTTAGCTCTTCAGAGGAAGGCCCAGTTCTATATACTCCGGGTGTTTCCGTTTTAATTGAAGAATTCATCGAGGGGCCTGAAGGTTCTTTAGAGTGCTTAGTTATCGACGGTAGCATTCACCCGATGCTAATCTTCGAAAAGATGATAACAAGCAATACTTCTAATACGGTATTAGAAAAGGTCATAGTCACACCGCCCCAAAGCTTTTCCAACGACCAAATTTCGATAATAGTATCAGCTATTAGCGATTCTATAAAAGCGCTGAAGATAAAGAACGGATTTTTACACGTTGAGTTCAAATTATCCCCAGGCGGCCCCCAGGTAATTGAGGTAAATCCTAGGCTGGGTGGGTTCTTCGTGGACGAAGCTCTTAAGGATTTGTGCTCATGTGATGCGTATTCTTTAAACGTAAATTACCTAACAAATAAGCCAGTGACCATAGGGCATTATTTGGGGGATGACCTTCCGATCTTGCCTGAGGACGCCGTATACGCGATGCTCCTATTCTATCCAAATCGCTCAGGCTACATCAAAGCTATAAAACTCCCAGAAATTGATTCTGCATGTGAGATTTTATCGCAGGTACTGCCTACTACTAACGGGCACAAAGATGGATTCTTCGATGTAGAGAACGAAGAAGCTTATATCGCTAAGTTGTGGGTGAGGGCAACGTCCATAGATGAGATACTTAACTTCCATAAAAAGTATGAGAAAAATATTGAAATCGAAGTATCTGAATATAGCGAAGACAAATTAATGGGGGAGTGCTAGATGTGTGGGATAGCTGCAATATTTGAAACGTCTACTAGTTCTGATGGACGGCGCGACATTGAGGCTACTTTATTAGAAATGTTGGGGAGAATCTCTCATAGAGGCGCGGCTGAAAGATTTGGAGAGCGTTTTATATTTTCTAATGCTGCCATTGGTACCAATCGCTTGCCTATCGTGGAGAGAGAAGAAAATAATCAACCGTTCATAGATAAAATTTCTGGCCACGCAATTATATTTAATGGCGAGATTTATAATCTCGATGAATTGCGATTGATTTTATTATCGCAACGAGTGGAGTTTTTAGGCTGCTCAGATACTGAGCTGGTTCTTAGAGCCTATATTCACTGGGGAAGGTCTTGTCTGAGCCGGTTCAATGGAATATTCGCCTTTATTATCTACTCACCGGAAGACAACACTGTTTTTGCTGCGAGGGATCGGTTGGGCGTAAAGCCTCTATACTGGGCTCAAGTGGGATCCGTCCTCTATTTCGCATCGGAACTGAAAGCACTGATTGGGCTGAGCAACAAGACACAAGAAATTCTCCCCGGATATTATTGGGAGGATGGTCAACAAAAAGCATATTATTTAATTAGCGAAAGCATAGAGCTGAAATTTGATTGCAAGTCCGCGGTAGCTAAATGCAACGAGTTACTGCACCTTTCGGTAAAACGCCAAGTTAATACGGATCTTCCGGTTGGAGTAGTTTTCTCTGGCGGGCTAGACAGCGCGATTATTCTTTATCTTGCTAACCTATATCATAATAACGTCACCGCGTACACGGTAGGCGTGCCTGGCTCATCTGACGTAGTATTCGCTCAGAGACTATGCAAAGAACTCGGCATAAAAATAGTTGTTTGTGATGTTGATCGCGCAGACCTCATGCAATCTATTAGAACACACATATACGTGTCTGAGCAGTTTGAGCCTGTGGATATAACTGACGCATTAACTATAAATGCTGCTTTCTCCCGGATGAAAGAAGACGGCATACGTATAGCTTTATCTGGAGATGGAAGTGACGAGCTATTTGCTGGTTATGACTTCTTTCAAGGGGTCAGTGACCGTCGTGCACTTCAATTACATAAGGTTAGGAACTTGTATCGAACTGATCTACAACGTGTGGATAGAATGAGCATGTTCAATACGGTGGAATGCCGTGTGCCGTTTCTTGATAAAGATCTTTTCGATTTTATAATCTCGTTACCAATGGAATTTCATGTAAGAGATGATTTTACGAAAGCTTTGCTTAGAGACGCCTTCTCTCTCGAATTACCAGATTATATCACTCGGCGACCAAAAATGAGAATGTCAGAAGGGTCAGGTATAGGCGGACTCATATTTGACGTACTTCAATCCATGAATCAGAGCCTGGATTACAAGCCATTTCCGCTAGAAGATGATGCAGTTAATAATGCTGCTTTGATATTCCAAGAGTTCGGCTTTGGGCTTCCAAATAGTCGATATAAGATACAAGGTCTCGACTATCATAGCGGCGGATGGACGACCTCAAAAACTGCAGATATTGACAAAAATCTTATCAGTCACCCTGCCATCCAAGGATAATAAAATGATTATTGCAAAGGACACTCTGAGTAAACAGGATTTACTTTCTTCCGACCAATGGGGTGACTACAAGTTCCAGATGAAGAATGCCATCCGCACCAAGTCTCAGCTGGAAACCTGGGTGAATCTCAGTGAAACGGAGTTGAGGGGGATTGAGCAAACAGAGAGCCAGTATAAGTGGATGATTACTCCCTATTATGCATCACTGATGGATGAGACCAATGAGAATTGTCCGATTAGGCTGCAAAGCATACCCCACCCAAAAGAAGTTGAAGAGAGCAATCAGCAGGAAGAAGTAGATCCGGTTGGTGATATGGCTTACATGAAAACCAGGCGCGTCGTACATAAATATCCAAACCGGGTCATATTCCTAGTTTCGGATACATGTCCAGTTTACTGTAGGCATTGTACTAGAAAATTTCATACAACTGATAAGTCAGGTACTTATTACAACAAAGAACTTCCCGCTTCATATGATCAAGACATAGAGTACATCGCGAATAACAAAAATATCAGCGACGTATTACTCACCGGAGGCGACCCGCTAATTCTTTCAGATAAGCTTCTGCATAGTATTATATCTAGGCTCAATGCAATCCCCCACGTCGATTTTGTACGAATTGGCTCACGATATCCGGTTTTTCTCCCGCAGCGGATAACAGATGATTTTTGTAAGATGTTGTCTGAATTCAGATCGATCTGGTTTAGCACTCATTTCAATCATCCCGTAGAAGTGACTCCTGAGGCCTTAAGCGCGGTAGATAAACTCCTTTCCCACGGGATACCGGTGCAAAACCAGACAGTGCTGTTGCGTGGAGTTAATGACGACGTTGAAACTCTTAGAACGCTGAACCGGATGTTAGTGAAAGGCAGGGTAAGACCTTATTATCTTTATCACGCGGACAATGTTCAAGGCGTGTCGCACTTTAGGACGTCGATTGAAAAAGGGCTTGAGATTATGGAACAGTTGCACGGTTATGAAACTGGTTTCAGTGTCCCACAGTATGTTTACACCACCAAGCTTGGAAAGATTCCTCTGAATAACCAGTACTTTTATAAACTAGGCTCAAAGAAGTTTGTGCTCGGTTATGATCATAAAACGCTTGAGATCTCTTGAGCTAAATTGACGCGTGAGTGGTTCACTACACCTCGTGGCTTTGAAGCTACCTAACTTACCATTTCTTCGGTGTTGATATGATACTTACAAAATTAGACTACTCGATGTTAAAGCCAGAAGCTGTTGTAGCTCAATTTAAAGAGGACTTTAGTTATTCGTCCGACATAATAGTATTAGACCTCCCTAAAGCCAATGAACAGCGTCCAACGCCGAAACACTGGAAAGACGACTGTCATTCAAACTACGATGATTTGTTTCTTCAGCTTTCAAGGCATGTTGGTGATGTCTTCGGTTATAGCGACCTGCAGAACGGTAATCTTATTCAAGAAATATTCCCCATATTCAAAGATAGAAATAAGCAGTTGGGGAGTGGTTCTGTGCATTTAGAACTTCATACGGAAGACCCCGCTCTAGCCTATAGGGCAGATGTGCTAGGATTTTTATGCGTAAGAAACGACGATAAAATCCCTAACTTGCTGTCTTGCCCAGACTTCTCAACTATTGATGCAACACTCAAACATAGGTTAACTGAGAATCGTTATACAATTCTTTCCGACCGACCATCCACGATCGAATATAAGCCGAAAGCTCTAGAGACGGCGGTATTGCAAGAGTCTCCAGCCGAAGGTTACAGCTTCATTTATGATCCGGTCTACGTTGACTACAGTAAAATGTCTCAGTGTGAAGAACTAGTGTTTAAGGATTTTATCGCGCTGGTTGAGTCAGCCACCTTTAACTTATCAATGAATGAAGCGCAGGTTTTATTTATCAACAACTACAAGTGCGCTCACGGCAGGCCGGAATTTACACCAAGGTACGATGGAACGGATCGATGGCTAAAAAGAGTACAGATTTCCAAGGATATATCTAAGCACCTAGATCGGGAGTACAGTCTTGACATCATCACTGATATATAATCGTGCCGTGAGGCTTTCCCGTAGATATACATCTGAGATGCGCGAGAGTTTCCGGCTCTCGCTTGCCTTCGTATTTGGCAATATCGCGCATGTGATTATTGCTACTACGGACGTAATAATGGCTGGATGGATTAGTACAGAGGCGTTAGCTGCGTCGACTTTGGCACAGGGCCTCTACTATCTCCTGTTCTTATTATTTTCCGGATTGCTAGTCTCTACAATCCCATTTATAACTGATGCGTTGGGCTCTAAGGAAAAAGAGGAACAATATATATCTGTATCAACCAGTTGCGTTCAGCTCATAGCAGCTGCGTTTTTAATATGCTTATCAATACTCTATTTTACGAAAGAAATATTAGTTTTTTTCGGCCAGGATATTCTTTTGTCTCTCGAGGCCCAGAGATATATGAGTAGCCTGATGTGGAGCATTGGACCAGCGATTTTATTTGTACACCTCAGAAATGTTTTATCTATAATGGGGTCCGCGCGATATGCAGTTATCGCAATTATTATAGCGTCGGTCTTTAACTTCGTTGCGCACCTGATTCTAATATTTGGGTTTTTGTGGATACCCCCCTTGGGTTTGTTCGGTGCAGGTATAGCCACGACTCTAACAAACGTTCTGCTTTGTATGTTGCTGATCACATTCGGTTTAATGAATCCGCAGTTTAGGGAGCGTCGGCACTGCATAAAATTAATGGTAGTGAGATGGCGGTTGATGTTGCCTATTTTAAAAAACGGTATTCCGGTCTCTTTAACTCAAGCAAACGACACGCTGTTTTTCTTCATCCTTACAATTGTAGTGGGTAAATTTGGAGTCGTTGCATTGGCTGCTCATGGTATCGCAATGCAAGTTCTTCAAGTTGTATTTACAATACCTAATGGTATTTCGCAAGCATCTACCACAAGAATAAGCCTTTGCTCACCTTTAGGTTTGTATTCGCGGCGGACTAGTGACACAGGATGGAGTGCTCTATGGCTCAGCTGGATAGTGCTCACTGTGACATCTTCTATTCTGATTATTTTTTCTAATGATATCGTTCAGTTATTTGTTGCTCGCGATGACGGTGTAAATGACGAACTCATCATGCTATCTAGCCTCTTTGTCAGCATCTTAGGAATCTTCCATTTCTTTGATGGTAGTCAAATGGTCCTGCTCGGTATATTTAGGGGTCTGAAAAAGACTGTTATTCCGATGCTGCTCTCAATCATTTGTTTTTGGCTAGTGGGGCTGCCGCTAGCTCTATTACTTGCATTTTATACTGACCTAGGAGCAGCTGGTATATGGTGTGGCTTAGCGCTCGGACTTTTAGCGCTGTTCTCTCTACTTTTATTTAGATGGATTCAATACGAGCCTTCGGCGCAGGTTGCGACATGAGAAACCTATACGGCATTCGAGGCATAAATTATATACTGAAACACAGTATATCCGTGATAGCTTGCTTATTGTTATATGTATCTCTTATTCTGGCTGTTCCGATCGATCTCTTGTCGATATATTCTGTTTCCTACTGCTGTTTGCTATTTTTTCTTCTATATTCCGTCAGCTCCTGGCCGATTATTCGTTCCCAATTCGATATCCTTAATATCGTCGTACCTTACTCTGCCGTGCGACGCTATAGTAGCTGCTTGTGTTGGTTTGTTCCTCTCTCTATTTTTACTTTAGTGGCGGGTCTATATTACAGAACCGAATTATTGGGATTTGGACTTTTAGGAGCGAGCCAGGTATTACTCATTTACCTCATAATCCGGCTATATGCGACTGTAGTGATTGCCTGCAGGTCTGCTCTAAAGTGGCGGGAGCCGGTCGTCACATTGTGGCGCGATGTATTAGATGAACTTGGCGATATCGATGATAAAACACGTGAGTGTGTCCTTGATCTAATAGAATTGGAATGTTATGAGAGTAAATCATCATTACCTAGCCGCCTATCCAACCGCCTATCCAGCGGCCTATCTAAGCATGTTTCGCCTGTACCTTATGCTACGAATATAAATATCAATGGGTTTAAGTCGTTGTTTGGACCAAGAAAGCCTCTTTGGTCTAAAGACGATTTCAGCTTTCTCTCAGGCGTTGATACTCTACTCGCCGAGATGACGCAGGAATTAATCCAGCTCTATGATAAATATAAGAACACGCAAGAAAAATATCCCTTTCATGGCGACCCTTTGTGGAAATCAATTCCACTTTATAAAGGTGGTCAAAAAGTTGTTGTATACGCTGACCTTGTACCAAATACTATTCGCTTTGTTGAGGATATTGTGCCAGGTGCGACTATCAGAGAGGTTGTGCTTTCAAGCCTAGAGCCTGGCGGTCATATCGAACCGCATCTAGATTATGTTTATCCTATGCTGACGTTACATCTACCTATAGTTTGTTCTGACGATGGTTTGTCTGGGCTGAGAGTCGGGGAAGAGATCGTTAGTTGGAGAACTGGTGACATAGTAATCATTGATACGACTTTTCAACATGAGTCTTGGAACTATAGTAAATGTACTCGTGTAAATCTAATGTTTGATTTCTGGCCCCAGGATCTGGGACCGTCGGCAAAAGCTTTTTTCACTGAAGTCTACTCGCGGCAGATGCTGCGACATCTAAAATAATTACAGTTGGTTAAAATTATGTTAAGCCCGAGTCAGAAGTTGTCGCAGGTCTTAAGTAAAAGTCCTCAAGTGGGCGACTTAATTCAGATGCACGATGGTGAGTTCAATCTTAAAGTTCCGCAGGAAATTTCTCGCGCAACGATTAACGCCTTAACGAATGGACATACTGGCTATTGTGATCTTACCGGCATAGAGTCTTTAAAAAGCTCTTTGATCGAGAAGTGTTTTCACATGCATAGTAAGTTGTACGACCCAGCCGAGATTTTAGTCTCTAATGGCTCGAGTCAGGCTTTGTTTATGTTGATGAAATGCATATTAGCCAAAGGTGACGAGGTTCTTATTCCGAACCCATGCTGGCCCGCTTATAGATCTTACATAGAGCTTAACGAGGGCATTGCCGTCGATTATGAAATGGGCACTAAGCGTATCGACATAGCTGAAATTCGTAAGTTGGTCACTAGCAAAACTAGGGCGTTGATCGTTAACTCGCCGCACAACCCCACTGGCTCGGTTCTAAGTCGACAAGAAATTCTAGAGTTGGTGCTCTTATCTCAAGAGTTTGGATTTTTACTAATTTCCGACGAAGCCTACGAAGGCATCGTTTTTGGTAGCGGTGAACATGTTAGTCCTCTGGATCTTATGGTGGATACTAGCCTGCTGGTGGTTACACGTACGTTTTCAAAACTGTTCTCCATGTCTGGTTTTAGAATAGGCTATATGTTCGCGGATAGAAATATTATCAATCGCTGCTCCACGCTTCAGGGCGTTATGACGGATAATGCTTGTACATTTGCTCAGCACGGTGCCCTGGCAGCAACAGCTTTGCCTAAAAATATTCTTAAAACGCGTGTTGATGAGTTGCAACGCCGAGCCTATTACTGCCATCAATTGTTAAGCACTACGTTTGATATTGTAATGCCGCAGGGTGGATTTTTCCTATTTCCTAATATTTCCCGCGTATTGGGTGCTACTTGGGATTCGGACGCTCAATTTGTAGACGATCTCCTAAACGTAAAATCTGTTTCTACCACGCCGGGCTCTTCTTACGGTATGAAGGACCATATCCGAATATCAATTGCTTCCGTTAATGAAGTTGAAATTAAAGAGGCTTGTGGGAGAATTGTAGATTTTGTCCACCGTCGCTGATTTTCATGCGGCAAGTGTTAATAGTGTGGAAAAATTTGTCAATTGGAGGTTGCGCTTTCTTGGTTAGCCCACGCTAACCTTGTTGAGGTTTGGTTAAGTTTATATGCCTAAGATGCCATTGCGTCATCAGATATTATATGTGATCACGCATTAATTTTAGGTCAAGACAGTTCCATATTTTATCATTTCCTATATTCCATTAAAGAATCTTATTGGCTACTAATTATGCATTCTATAGAAAATCTAGCGGTGAGTGTTGATGACTTCACAAACAAATCAGAGGTTGAACGTTTCAAGGTTTATACCTTGAAACAAATTGACGACATTTCTCAGCTTGCTAAATTAGACAGCCAGACTATTTGGGAGATGAAGGTTGTGGCAAGCGTCTTGCCATTTCGGGTCAATGAATATGTTATAAAGAATTTGATCGATTGGGACAATATTCCCAACGACCCTATATACCAACTTACCTTCCCCCAGAAGGATATGCTGGATAAAGAGTCTTTTGATCTAGTGTCATCTTTACTTTTAAGGAGTTCCGAACGTTCAACGTGTGAGGTTGCGATAAAACAGGTTAGAGCTAGACTGAACCCTCATCCAGCGGGACAGCTTGAGCGTAACATCCCTTCACTGTCTGGCGTGACGGTAACTGGTGTCCAGCACAAATATCGTGAAACTGTGCTTTTTTTCCCAAGCGCTGGTCAGATTTGCCATAGCTACTGTACTTTTTGTTTCCGTTGGGCCCAGTTCACTGGAGACCAATCGCTCAAAATTGCTGCTAAGGAAAACACCCAGCTGTTGGATTACCTGCGGGCCAACCCTCAAGTGACTGATGTTTTAATCACTGGTGGAGATCCGCTGGTTATGAAGACAAGCAATCTACGTGCTTATCTAGAACCTCTTTTGACTCCTGAGTTCGAGCACATCCACACTATCCGAATTGGTACGAAAGCGCTTTCTTTCTGGCCTCAGCGGTTTGTGACTGATAGCGACGCAGGTGAACTTCTTGATCTATTTAGGAAGATTAGCATGCATGGGAAACACTTAGCTTTAATGGCTCATTATAATCATTGGGCGGAACTTGAGCCTGCAATTGCTCGAGAGGCTATTCGTCGTGTTCGAAAAACAGGTGCTCAAATACGTAGTCAGGGCCCGTTGCTGGCTCATATTAATGACTCTGCTGATGTCTGGGCGCGACTCTGGCAGACGCAAGTTGAACTAGGTATTATTCCTTACTATATGTTTATCGAACGTGATACCGGGGCTCGCCGGTATTTTGAAGTGCCTCTTATACGTTCGTGGGAAATTTACCGAGACGCTGTCAAACAAGTCTCAGGTATTGCTAGGACCGCCAGAGGACCTTCGATGAGCGCAGATCCGGGGAAAGTTGAGGTCTGCGGTGTAGCTGAAATTAGAGGAGAAAAGGTGTTTGTTTTACGCTTTATCCAAGCACGAAACCCGGATTGGGTGCAAAGACCATTCTTCGCACGATTTGATCCCGATGCTACGTGGTTCGATCAACTAAAACCGGCTTTCGGGGAGACTGCCTTCTTTTTCGAGGAGGAAGTTTCTTAACCCGTTTTTCCAGCCTTGCCGCTGATGATCAAACTACCAGGCTGAGAAAATGTGCTCTCACTCAATACCCTGTGCCCAGTTTTCATGGATCCGCGTTTCATAACCGAAGGAAGCGAGATCAACTGTGCATTTAGTATGCTGCAGCCCCTAATAGACCTGTATCGAATCAAAAAAGACCTGTTTCAGGGCTTTAAGGGAACCGGGAGACTCGCAGAGGGGAATTGCCAAGATTCGCCCCTTTTTGGGCGAAGCGTTCGAATGGCTGCTTCTGGCCGATTCTGTTGAAAAAGTCGGTTCGCCCAAATGGCCTGAATATTGGACGGTGAAAACGCCTTTTTTGCACGCTGCTACGTGAAATCTGAGCTTGGAAGCCTCTGCCCAAAGTTAAGATTTCAACCTCAGGCGCGTACTTTTCTGCCGTGGCAACCATGGCCGACTTTTTCAACAGAATCGGCCGAAAGCAGTCCATAGTGAACGCCCGCAGACGCCAGTTTATTAAGCCACGGCCTCAAAACTGGGGGCGAAAATCACGCGTAGATGCTGGGTAAGACTCAGCACATGCAGTGCAATTGGCCTGCGGAACTCCGCTCTACCAAACAAGCAAAAACGGGCGCTTTCAGGCGCCCGTCACTCCATCAGCCCTCAACCTGCGCCTGAAGCCGCCGACCAATCACCTCCAGCAAATCACATCCATCGCGCAACGGAATCACCAACAGCTGTGCGAAATCCGAAAGCACCACCGTGTCGCTGGCGGTCTCGGAGCGAAACGCGATGTTTTCCAATACCTGCGTCACCACGCGAATGCGGTAATCAGCGGTTGCGTGCAGGACGTCAAGCGGGGCTTGGGTATCGATGAGGAGGGAAGCGGGGGTGCAGTCGATGCCGGTGATGGGGACGTATCTTTCCATGTTTGAAACTCCAATCTAACGAGGACTCGAATAACCCAATCGTCGCCAAACAATCGGGTGGCAGTTGTACGCAGGTTGGCGAACCGGGATTGGAACCGGCAGACCCCAAGGTCTCCCACGCACAACTGCCATAACAGGCAGCCGTGCAAGTGTGCCAAGCCTCCGCAAAAAAAGCAGTACTTTTGCACCCAATTCCCAGGTCGCCAAACCTGGTCACCCTTCCGAGCGACGGGAACGACTATAGGTTCGAACACCCAACGCGGACTAGGTGACGGCTTCCGAGTGTTTCGTAGGAATCGAGAGACTTCGCCATGGAAACGAACCGACGGTTTCAGCTTGCGTAGGAACATTCTGATCGGGCTGGCTTCCGCAAAAGGCAACAGGCCTTTGCCTTGGCCGCGCTAACGACCCACCTCCCGTGTTGAGCATCACCTTGGTCCTCCCGACGCTTTTTTCGTATGATCCCCCAACACTTCAACTGGATGCAGCGGCGTGAAATCGTCACCTAAAAGTGCTTCAACAGGCCCGGCTGTGCAGGGTGGCGTCAAGTGGGATCTGAGCGAAGCTGTGAACCAGCTGTCCTGGGACGATTTGCGCATCATCAAATCCCTGAGTGAATGCGGCAATCGCGCCGCCACGGCCAAGAAGCTGGGCATCAACGTGTCCACCGTATCGCGTCGAGTGGCTCAGGTTGAGAAAACGCTCGGGGTGGCTCTGTTTGATCACCGTCGCTCTGGGTACATGCTCACGGCGGAAGGTGCGGAGTTGCGGGCGCTGGCGGAGCGCGTCGAGCTCGATATCGTCAGCGTCGCGCGGCGTGTTTCGCGCTCGGGCCAGGGGCTGCTCGGGAAACTTCGCATCACGACCAGCGACTCGTTGCTGCTGTACTTTCTCACTCCCATCATCGCCGACTTCAAGACCCTTAACGAAGGGATAGCGATAGAGGTTCTGGTGGGCAACCAGACATTGAGCCTGGCCCGGGACGAATCAGACATCGCGGTGAGAGCGACCAGCAAACCAGCGGAAAGCCTGGTGGGGCGCAAACTGGCGACCATCGCTTGGGCGCCCTATGGCAGCAGCAAAAGTGCATCGACTTGCGACCCTTTCGCGCAAGGTCAGGCGTGGGTGTCTTACTCCGCAGCGTTGAGCGGTCTCAAGGCAACGAGCTACGTCGACAGCCGAGTCGATGCCAGCTGCATTTCGTATCGCACCGATTCGGTCGCCGCAGCGAGTGTGGCAATCGCGGCGGGACTGGGTGTTGGGTTTCTGCCGTGCATGGTGGGCGATATCACGCCGGGGTTGATGCGCGTGGGGCCGGTGATGCCAGAGCTTCAGGACGAGCTTTGGTTGCTGACCCACCAGGACATCCGCAAGTCATGGCGAGTCAAAGCGTTCATGACGTTTTGCGCAGCGGCCGTCGCGGACCAGAAATCCTTGATCGAAGGGCAGCGAGCGCTCCCGGCCGCGCTAATCGAAACCGGGAGTGTGGCTTAGTCGGCTCGTGCACCGATCACTGCCTTGCAGACGATTTCAATCAGCTGCGAACGCTGGGCCAGTCTCGACACGCCGATGATGTTGCTGGCGCACTGGGGGCGTTCAGCGTCATAGGCGGCCTTGCGAATATTGCCCACCACGGCAAAGGCCGCGTCCATATCCAATACATAAAGCGTTTCTTCAACGACGTCTTGAAGTGTTGCGCCATAGAGCGCCAGCAACTTGGAGATGTTGTCGTAGGACGTGCGCATCTGTTCGCCCATCGAGGAGAAATCGCTGGGTTTGCCCTCGCTGTCCAGCGGCGCTGGGGCTACCAGGTTGCCGTCTTCATCGTGGCTGAACTGGCCGGATACATAAATCTCGTTTCCCACTTGCCTTGCCTGCGGATAGCCATAGCTCTGTTCCCATGGAACACCCCAGTAAGCGGTTTTGTTATTGAACGGTTGTGAGGCTGCCATTGCATTCTCCTGGTGCGTGACGGATCGCTCGAAACGGCAATTCGTGTGGTTGGAAGGCAAAGGCTAGCACTGGGGAAGCGTGCAAAAGAGCGCATTTTTGCGCCCATGAAAGCGCATTAATGCGCCCCAAAAGATGCTGGCTATCGGTTAACTTGTTTCCAGTCCGGGCCGCAGCCCCTTGTGTAAAGCGCTGCGGCCTCCATGACGAAAACGAAACTGATGTCGCCGTCGCGATCCGCACACCAACCATCACTCATTTAAAGGGAACCACAATGAACAATCCAAAAAACGAAGTGCTGACACCTCTGAACAGCCAAGTGATCTTCATCGACCAACAGCCGCAAATGGCCTTTGGCGTACAGAGCATCGACCGGCAAACGCTGAAGAACAACACTGTGGGTCTCGCCAAGGCGGCCAAGATCTTCAACGTGCCGACCACCATCACCACGGTGGAAACCGAAAGCTTCTCCGGCCACACGTACCCCGAGCTGCTCGCCGTAATCCCTGATGCTCCGCTGCTGGAGCGCACCTCGATGAACTCCTGGGACGACCAGAAGGTACGCGATGCGCTGAAGAAGAACGGCCGCAACAAGATCATCGTCTCGGGCCTGTGGACCGAGGTGTGCAACACCACCTTCGCACTCAGCGCGATGCACGATGCCGGGTACGAGATCTACATGGTCGCCGATGCTTCAGGTGGCACCACGAAGGATGCCCACGACTACGCCATGCAGCGCATGATCCAGGCCGGCGTGGTGCCGGTCACCTGGCAGCAGGTGCTTCTGGAGTGGCAGCGTGACTGGAAGAATCGCGATACCTACGATGCGGTCATGAACCTGGTCAAGGAACACTCCGGCGCCTATGGCATGGGTGTCGACTACGCCTACACCATGGTGCACAAGGCGCCTGAGCGCGTTGAACACGGTCCGACCCTGGCGCCGATTGCGGCACCTATCTGAGTTCAGGAACAGCCACATTCTGCAGGGGCTCTGGGCGAATGAGCCTATCCCCTCAGAACCAGCGACATGTCCGGATATTTAGCGCAAATGAAGTCGACAAACGCGCGAACCTTCGGCGCAGCAAGGCGCCTGGACGTGTGCAAAACCCAAAGCGCTGGCTCGATGCCTGACACCGTGCCCCACTGAACCAGTTCGCCACGGGCAAGATGGTTCCAGGCAATCGACTGTGGAATGAGGGCAACACCGCCGCCGGCGATAGCCGCATCGCGGACCATCAGCAGTGAAGAGAATCGCATTTTCGGGACCGGCTCCAAGACCAGCTGCCCGCCATCGAGGCTCCATTGGGTGGGCTGGAAACTCGACGTCACGATGCTGGCAACCGGTCTGATTGCGCCGGGCATCGGCTTGGCTATTTCAGGCGCAGCGACGACGACCAGTCGATCCTTGGCGAAGCACCGGCCGACCAGATTGCTGTCCGGGCTGGGGCTGATGCGAATGGCGATGTCGAACTGTTCCTCGACGAGATCCACCAGGCGATCTTCCGCCACCACTTCAATTTCAACTTGCGGGTAGGCCGCGCAAAATTCGGCGCCGATACGGCCCATCGCGAGTTGGGAAAACAGCACCGGCGCCGCGACTCGCAAGCGACCACGCGGCGTCGAAACGCCTTCGCGGGCCGCCGTCATGGCTTCGGTGACCTCGCTCAGCGGGCCCTCCGTTCGAGACATCAACAGCTCGCCGGCTTCGGTGAGTTTCAAACCGCGCGCGCTGCGTTCGATCAGCCTCACGCCCAGTTGTTCTTCGAGATCGGCAATGCGGCGCGACAGGGTGGCCTTGGAAATGCCGCTCGCACGGCTGGCCTTTCCCAGCCCCTCATTGGTGGCGACGAGGATGAAATCGATCAGGGCGTTGAGGTTCATGGGGTGTTCCGTTTTTGAAACGAGGTGTCTGGATTTTGTGGTCTTCGTTTTGTAAGTGCAACGGAATATTGTCTCGGCATCGCAGCTCGGTATGCCATCTCACGCACTGGCAAGGCCGTTGCGGACTTCCACGTTGATCCATCCCATTTATTCGATGCAGGAGTTTCAAACATGAGCATTCTCGTTATTGGCGCCACGGGCACTATTGGTTCACTCGTCACCCAAGGCCTTGCTGATGCAGGCGCCAAGGTCAAGGCCCTGGTCCGCCAGGCCGGTAAGCGGGCCTTCCCGGCGGGCGTCACCGAAGTGGTCGGCGACTTGACCGATGTGGCCTCGCTGCGCGCTGCGCTGTCGTCGGTGCGTACGCTGTTCCTGCTCAATGCAGTGACGCCGGACGAGGTCACCCAAGCCCTCATCGCGCTGAACCTCGCTCGCGAGGCGGGCATCGAGCGCATCGTCTACCTGTCGGTGATTCATGCCGACAAGTTCACCAATGTCCCGCACTTCACCGGCAAGCATACGGTCGAGCGCATGATCGAGAGCCTCGACATGCCTGTGACCATCCTGCGCCCGGCTTACTTCATGCAAAACGATCGCATGGTCCAGCAGACGATTCAGAACTACTCGGTGTACCCGATGCCCATCGGCTCGGCTGGCGTCTCGATGATCGATGCGCGTGACATCGCCGACGTCGCCGTTGCCGAGTTGCTGCGCCGCGACAAGGCCCCATCCGCGCTGGAGCGTGTGACGCTGGAGCTGGTTGGGCCGCACGCGCTGACCGGTGCCTCGGTGGCGAAGACCTGGAGCGCAGCCCTGGGGCGCGAGATCGCCTACGCTGGTGATGACGTCGCCGCGTTCGAGGGGCAACTGGCTTCGTACGGCCCGACTTGGCTGGCCTATGACATGCGCTTGATGATGTCGGGGATCCAGACGTTCGGCATGCAAGCGGCGCAAGGGGCAGTGGAACGGCTCCAGACCCTTATCGGACACCCGCTGCGCAGCTATGAAGACTTCGTGCGCGAGGCTGTTGCCGAGGGTTGAAAACCTGGCGGTCCGGTACATCAGGCTGATCGAGCGGTCTTTGGGGGGGCCGCTTCGCAGCCCCGCGGGAGCAAGCGCCCTCGCCACAAAAGCATCCGCCGCAGCCAGGAAGTTTATTGGCGGCTGATAGGGGTGGAGAGGCCCCATAATTTGCGCCAAGCACAACTCCCGTGGCGAGGGAGCTTGCTCCCGCTGGGTCGCGCAGCGGCCCTAACTTGCTAAGGAGAAGGGGGCGGACTCATCCAGTACCGCCCCATCGCTCCGTCTAGATCCTGCTACTTGAAGTACCTGTCGACGTAGCGCTGGATCTCCTTGCGCATGAACCGTCCGGAGTCGTCAGCCCGTTCCTCCCATCCGAATACGCACGCGGTGACGATGCCATCGAAACCGGTCTTGGCGAGGGATTGGAAAAACAGGTCCCAGTCGATTTCGCCCTGATGCATGTCCATGTGCTGATGCACCGTCACTTTCGCGCCTGGCGGATTGACGATGTAGCGCAGGCCCGACGAAGCCTTGTGGTTATAGGTGTCGGCGATGTGGACGTGGGTGATCATCGAGCCCGCGTCGGCGATCATTTGCGCCATGTCATCACCGAAGTAGAAGGTGTGCGGCGTGCAGTACAAGAATTTCACGTTGTCCGAGCCGATGGTTTTGAGCATGTCCAAGGCTGGGTGCAGCGTCTCGCACCAATCTTCAGGGTGAGGTTCAACGTTGAGCGTCACGCCTTCTTTTTCAAGGACCGGCACGAGTTCTTCCATCGAGCGCCACCAGGCAGCTTCGCTGGATTCGTGGCTGTGGGCGCCGCCACAGCAGCTCACCTTGTGTCCGCGATCAGGCGATGGGCCACGGCCGAACTCCGAATTCATCGTGGTGCAGCCCATCTCCACGGCAATCTGAATCGCTTCTTTCCAGTAATTCACCGCGGCGCGGCGTTCGTCCTCATGGGGGCTGGCCCAGCGGTACATGGGCAGTAATGAGGCGAGCTGCACATTGTGATCGCGCAGCGCCTTCTTGAATTCGCTGATGCGTTCTTTATGGGCCCGTGGACGAACCCACCAAGGCAAAAAGTCATCCCTGGGCGATAGCTCGATGTATTCGAAGCCGAGTTCGGCCGTCTTGCGGCACAGCTCTGGCAGGCTCAAGTGGCGGTGCATGTAAGGATCGAGGGCGATTTTCATTGTTGTTCTCCGTTGGCTGTTCGATTCGCGGCAAAGCTTGAGTAATGAGCAGGGCAGGGCCTCAATAGGCCACCCAGGCGGCATCGTTATTGGCCGATTGCACACAGCGCTCGACCCAGCGCACGCCTTCGACGCCTGCGTCTATGCCCGGATAACGTATCGCTGCCAGGGCTTGGCCATCCTCTCGATCGGAAGCGTTCATGGCCAAGGCAAACCGGTAATAGAGATTTGCCCACGCTTCGAACAGGCCTTCGGGATGGCCACCGCCGATGCGATCATCGACCAACGCATTCGGGTGCAAGTAACCCATGCCGCGCTCCAGAATCTGCGCGGGTTGGCCTTGGACTTCGAAACTCAGCTGGTTGGGGCGTTCATCCCACCATTCGATGCTCGCGCGAGAACCGATGACGCGGATTTTCTGACCGTGCATCGAACCTGCATTGACGGCACTCGACCACACCATACCCATCACGCCGCCG
Source organism: Pseudomonas sp. Q12-87 (assembly GCF_001269755.1). Lineage (NCBI taxonomy): Bacteria > Pseudomonadati > Pseudomonadota > Gammaproteobacteria > Pseudomonadales > Pseudomonadaceae > Pseudomonas > Pseudomonas sp. Q12-87. The sequence continues at coordinate 157,729 of NZ_LHVI01000014.1, forward strand.
TCGTATTCCATCAGCGTGTAAGCGTTATCTTCCAGCGGCGCACGACTGGCGACGAAACTTTGCCGGCTGCACATCAGCCGTTTGATCTTAAGGTCAGGCAGCATCACCTCAGACAAGTACAGCGGGTGCGTGCCGAGATCGCCCAATACGTAGCTGGGCCCAGCCTGCCGCGGATCGACGCGCCATTGCGTAGCCGGGTTCTGCGCTTCCACCGGAGCACTATGAAAGCCGTGGGCAAACTGCATATGCACCATGCGGATGTCACCCAACTCACCGGCAGCGATCATTTCGCGTGCCTGTTCGATCAGTTGATGGCCTGCATAACCGTAGGTCACACCGACGATGCGGTTCTTTTGCTTGGCCAGCTCACGCAGGGTTTCGGCCTGCTCGATGGTGAAACACAATGGCTTTTCACACACCACATGCAACCCGGCCTCCAGCGCCGCCTTGGTAATGGTGTAATGCGTGCCGTTGGGCGTGGCGATGGATACCGCTTGGATGCCGTCCGCACGCAGGGCTTCCTGTTCGAACATGCTCAGGTAATCGGCGTAGCAGCGCTCACGGTCGACCCCCAGCTGTTCGCCAAATTCGCTGCCACGCGCAGGGTCGATGTCGAACGCGCCCGCCACCAGGACGAATGTGTTGTCACGCAGTGCTGCGCAACGGTGGATGTAGCCGATCTGGCTCTGGCTTCCGCCGCCCACCATGGCCCAGCGGATCGGTCGCGGGATACGTTTGCTGCCGTTGATCATAGGTTTGTTTCCTGTCGGTCAGAATCCGATGTCTGCAAGGTAGGTGCGACTGGACCTGACATCGTCCAGGCTGCCGTTGGCGTTGCGAGGGTCGCGTTCTTGTTCGACGGTGATGTAACCCTGGTAATCCAGGCTTCGAACCAGGCGATACAAGTGGGGGTAATCGATCACGCCTCGCCCGATCGGGCACATCACACCTTTGCCACAGGCGTCGAAGAACGTGATGCGTTCATTCATGACCTGGTCGAACACGGCTTGGTCGATGTCTTTGAAATGGATGTAATCGAGTCGATGGGCATAAGCCTGTAACGAGGCCGCGGGGTCCATACCGGCGTAATAGAGATGGCCGGTGTCCAGGCACAGCCCGGCGACTTCGTCCGGGATATCCTCGACCAGCCGCGCCAGTTCGTCCGCAAACTCGATATGACCGCCTGCGTGGGGGTGAATCACGGGGCGAATGCCGTAATCATTCCAAGCGATGTCACAGATGGCGCGTATGTGCGCCATCATCGTTTGCCACGCCGCATCATCGAGGCGTTGCGCCTGTTCCGAGTGGCCCGCTGCGTAGTCGCGATGCTCATGGCCCCAATCAATGATCACCAGGTAGGGGCCGGCGAAGCGCTGACCGGGTTCCTTTTCAATAGCGGGCAATTGCTTGAGCAGTGCGCAGATATCGTGTGCTTGGCGGAGCAAGGAAGGCAGCTTCGCGGGTGTCGTCAAATCATCGAAAATTGTTCCCGCGACAACGCGCAGACAGTTATCGGCAAGGGCAGCGTTGACGACGTCGGCGTCAAGCGGCAAGTAACCATAGGGGCCCAACTCGATACCTTGATACCCAGCCTCTGCGGCTTCGCCGAGCACGTTGCGCCAGGGCGGCAGGTCAGGATTGTCGACATCGTCGACGCCCCAGCAGCAGGGCGCTGTGGAGATATGAATCGGCATGAACGCACTCCGGCTTTGTTGTTATGGATGAGTGTTTAGCGCTGCCTCGATGCTATTTCAGTCGTAAGGATCACGGCTACGGGGGGATGGCTAACTGTGTCAAAACCCTTCATTATCAAAAAAAGGAATGTCAAAACATGTTAAAAGCGCCACGCCGAAAACTCCGTCCAACCATGGCTGATGTCGCTCGCGAAGCGGGTGTGAGCCTCTCCACGGTGGATCGCGTGCTGAACCTGCGAGCAGACGTGCGCACGGACACGGCGCATCGCATCGCAACGGCTGCGGCGCGCTTGGGTTTTCATGCCAAAGGCGTGATCGAGCAACGGGTGCTCAACGACAAGCCGACGGTGCGCTTGGGCTTTTTGCTGCAAAAGAGCGGGGTGGCGTTTTATCAGGGGCTTGCTCAAGCATTGTCGAACGCCGCGACGACGTTCACGCGGGCGCGCATCCGTGTGGTAATCGGTTATCTGGACGATCTTGACCCGGCAACGGTGGCTCAGCGCGTGCTGGCGCTGGGGAATCAAGTCGACGGTATCGGCATGGTCGCGGTCGATCATCCGTTGGTGCGTGACGCCATCGGCCGCTTGCGAGGTGCCGGCGTTCCGGTGGTTGCCCTGATTTCCGAACTGGCAGGGCCCGCCGACGGCTCGTACGTTGGTGTTGATAGTCGGCTGATGGGTCGCACGGCAGGGTGGTTTGTCAGTCGATTGGTCAGGGCGCCCGGTTCGGCAGCGGTGATGGTCAGCAGCCAGCGTTTCCAATGCCAGGAGCTGTGCGAGCTGAGCTTTCGCAGTTATCTGTCGAAGCACTCCAGCGATTGGGAATTGCTCGCTTCGCGCCTGACGCTTGAGGATGATGATTTTGCTTATGGCAATGCGCTGGACTTACTGAGCGGTGAGCCGGATCTCTCAGCCCTGTACGTGGCGGGCGGCGGCGTCGCCGGGGTGCTGCGTGCTTTGCGGGAGCTCAAGCAACAGGCGATCAGGCTGCCGGTGGTGGTGTGTCATGACTTGACGCCCCTGACCCGGGACGCGCTGAAAACCGACCTGGTGCAGGCTGTGCTCTCTCACCCGGTGGTAGAAGTGGCGGAACAGGCGGTGCAAACCCTGGTTGCAGCGGTCTCGGACCCAAACCTTGTCGCGAGGGTGATGTTGCCTATACAGATATCGGTCAGCGAGAGTGTCGACTGACGGCACGCGATGTTGGGCCGCAATCGCGCTTGTTGGCGTAACCCTATTCATTGAATTTATGCTTGCGCTGGATAGGCGGATACACATATACCAACGCCGCTCACCTGCAGGACATGGAAGGACGATCTGTCCGCGAAGCAGCCTGTTACTGAAATCCGATCTTGATGCCCGCAAAAAAGCGGCTGGAGTACTCTCCATGCGAGTCCTGTTCATGTGTACGGCCAACAGTTGCCGGAGCGTGCTTTCTGAAGGTTTGTTCAACCATGTGGCGCCCAAGGAAATGACGGCGATAAGTTCGGGAAGCTTCCCGAGCGGGCGCCTCAATCCACGGGCGATCAGCACCTTGCAATCCCTTGGCGTGGACACTTCGGTGCTCTACAGCAAAGGCTCCGAAAGTTTCACCGATAACCCACCGGACATCGTGATTACGGTCTGTGACAAGGCCGGAGGCGAACCGTGCCCTGTGTACTTCGGATCTGCAATAAAGACTCACTGGGGCTTATCCGATCCCTCCGAAGTGGACGGTAGCGACGAGGAAATACAAGCGGCATTTGACGCTACGGTCGCCAAGATCCGCCAACGATTCGCCGCGTTTTTTACGCTCGATCCAAGCTCCCTGAGCGCGATTGAACTCAAGCAGGCGTTGGACCGGATAGGAGACATGTGATGAACGAGTCCAATAGCGACGAGCTTAATGATTTTCCAAACCTCGATCGGGCCCTGCTGGATGTCCCGACCCTCGAGAAGCTTTCCGGGCGAGAAGTGCCGGCGCATAAACCCCGCATACTTTTGCTGTATGGATCCACCCGTGAACGCTCCTTCAGCCAGTTGCTGACGCGAGAGGCTGCGCGCCTCCTGGAGCTCATGGGTGCCGAAACGGCGATCTTCGATCCTAGTGGACTGCCGCTGCCAGATGACGCGCCTATCGATCATCCCAAGGTGCAGGAACTGCGTGACTTGGTGATGTGGTCAGAGGGGCAGGTCTGGTGCTCGCCGGAACGCCATGGCGCCATGTCGGCAGTGTTCAAGGCGCAGATCGATTGGATTCCCCTGGCGCTTGGAGCGGTTCGTCCTTCCCAAGGCAAAACCTTGGCGGTGATGCAAGTTTGTGGCGGCTCGCAATCATTCAACACGGTCAACCAGCTTCGTGTGCTTGGGCGCTGGATGCGCATGGTCACGATACCCAATCAGTCATCCGTGCCAAAAGCGTTTCTTGAGTTCGACGAAGCCGGGCGCATGAAACCTTCGTCCTATTACGACCGGGTTGTCGATGTCATGGAGGAGCTGATGAAGTTCACGTTATTGGTGCGGGGCAGGGAAGACTATTTGGTGGATCGTTACTCCGAACGCAAGGAAAGCGCTGAAGCGCTTTCCAAGCGAGTCAATCAAAGGTCCATTTAAGCGATGCGCTTGGTCATGTAACTCGCCGTGGCGGGACACAGGCTGCGGAACTCAAGAGTGCCCTGAATGGCAGAAGGCGCAGCAGCCCGGTCACGATGTTCAAAACCGTGACGCTCGAAGAATGGAGCGGCAGTATTGGTCAAGAGGTGCAACGACTTGACCCCGTGACCCACCAGTAGCGCTTCCACTGATTTGAGCGCTTCTGAGCCGAGGCCTCCGCCTCGATGGGAGGGGAATATCAAAAACGAACGCAACAGGCGATCAGCAGTGGAACCCTCCACACCGACATAGCCCACCGGTTGATCGTCCTGATGAAACGCAAAGAAATGGCGCTCAGGCTCGTGGAGATCGGCATAGGGTAATCCTTCGGCCCGGAGCGACTCCATTAGCGAGTCGAGGTTGCCCAGTGGTGAAACTTTCAAGTGTTGAGCGATAGACATGAAAAATCCCTTAAGCCAAGTGATGGTTGACAGTCCAATGGCTGGTTTCGTGGAGGATGAATTGTGGTGGTAGTTCCAAGGCAGACTCCGTGTCCTGGTGCGTTGAGGATCATTGCTTTAGCGGTGTGGCATTTTCCAGCGAGTGCCAGCTTGGGACTGCTTCGCAGTCCAGCGGGAGCAAGCTCCCTCGCCACGGGGTGCAACTATCCTTCGAATTGGGCCTGCAACATCGCTAGAAATGCCTCTCTGGCGGGGTGCCGGCCAGCGTTTTCATGCCAATAGAATAAGTTGTCTATGCCCGTCAGCCCAGGGAAGTCGTAGCCTTTCCAGCCAGCTCCCTGACGGTATTGCTCATAGATCCCACGGGGCACCAGCGAAACGCCTGCACCAGCACTGACGCAGCCGACTATGGCGCCATAGCTGGCGATGCTGATGATCGGTTGGGCTTGGTCATGGCGTAATAACCACTGTTCCAATGCCAAGCGGTATGGGCAGCCCGTGGGCCACATGAAGATCGCCTTGCCTTGCAGGTCTGCCGCGTTGCGCAAGGGGCCGTGGGATTCGGAGGCGATGAGCACCAGCTCTTCGTGGTACATCACGGCGCGCTTGAGTCCGGGGCGTTCCACGTCCACCGCTACGATCACGCCATCGAGCCGGTGATGCTGGGTATCGTCCAGTAACTGTGCCCACGTTCCGGTGCTCAGTTCCAATGTCACTTGCGGGTACTGCGCGTGGTATTTGGCCAGCAGCTGGGGCAGGCGCCCCGTGGCGCTGGATTCGATGGCGCCGATGCGCAGTGGCCCGTTCGGCGTGCCGGCCGGGCTTACCGCACGGCGGGCTTCTTCCGTCAGGCCGAGGATTTTCGTCGCGTATCCCAGAAGCACCTCACCCGCAGGGCTCACCCGCAAACCGCGACCTTCGCGGAAAAACAATGGTGCGCCGAGTTCCCGTTCCAGGGATTTGAGCCGTGCGGTGATGTTGGAAGGCACGCAATGCAGCACTTCGGCGGCACGGGCGATGCTGCCGGTGTCGCAGACGGTCTTGAGCATGCGCAGTTGGGACAGTTCCATGGCTCATCCAAAGTGAATGGTTGGCTGAGTTTAAGTCACTTGTATTGATGATGGGTGGTTTCGATACTTCGGGCATCGACAGAGGGTCAACGCGCCGGAGCCCGAATGGATAACCGCTGTGAGACGCTGGAACGCTTGAGCAACCCCAGTAGGTTCAAGGTAAAGATTATTCTGGTGACGTTGTTCGTGATTCTTTGCTGGGCCTATTCGCCGATTGGTATTCGCATCGGCTTGCAGGCTTATGAACCCGGTCAACTGGCGTTGATGCGGTTCCTCATCGCCTCGGTGTTCATGGCCTTCGTTGCAATGGTGAAGGGCATTTCCCGCCCGCGTCCCAAGGACCTGCCGATGCTGGCTATCTTGGGCCTGTTCGCCGTGAGCCTGCACCACATCGCCCTCAATTACGGCCAGCGGGGCGTCAGTGCCGGTGCGGCCAGTGTGCTGGCCCAGTCCACGCCTTTGTTCAGCACGCTGCTGGCGCATTTTGTCTTCAAGGACAGAGTCGGCGGTTGGCAATGGGCCTGCGTACTGTGTGGTTTGCTGGGCGCTGGCGTGGTCGTCGCGGGGGATCGGGGCTTGGGTGAGGTGGATATCCATGGGATGTTGATCCTGTTGGCGGCGCTGTCCTGGAGCGTGTATTTCGCTTTGCACAAGCACCACTCCCATCGCTACGACGGGTTGACCATGGTTTGCTACACCGTCTGGTCGGGCACGATCCTGTTGTTGGTCTTCGCGCCGGGGCTGTTGGGCGCGGCGCGGGAGGCTTCGGTTTCGGTGGCCCTGGCGGTGCTGATCCTGGGCATTTTTCCCAGCGCGCTGGCGTACCTAGCCTGGGCTTATGTGCTGGCACACAGCAACGTGAGCCGGGCGTCCCTGGCGCTTTACCTGATACCGCCCACCGCGATGGTGATGGCCTCATGGGTCCTTGAGGAACGTCCGTCGAGGATGGTCATGGTTGGGGCAGTGGTGGTGTTGATGAGCGTGCTTGCGTTGAATCTTGAACCGGCGAGCAGGACAAAAGCCGGCTGATTCTGTGAGGCCCAGCTTTATTTCTTGACCTGATAATCCTGCCCCCAGACGCGCACAGTATTGATTTTCTCGTTCAACCCTTCGAACACGAACTTCTGCCGCACTGCCGTCTTCGGCGGGATGGTGATTTCATCAGGGTTTTCAAACCCTGCCAGCCGGTTGGCGTAACCCGCCTGGTCGATGGCGAGCAGGGCGCCCGTCTGGCCGAGGTTGATCAGGCGCAGTTGCGTGTCGGTGCTGTTCTTGAAGCCGAGGGTGACGCTGAAGGTGTCGTCAACCGGCTCCAGCTTCAGTACTTCAATGGCGACGTGGTCTTTCAGTTGCTCGTTGGAGGAAATGATCGCGGCGCCATCGGTGCCCTGGACCGACTCGCGGCCGTCGAGCACGCCTTCACTGACGCCGCCCAGCAGGTTCTTGCCGGCGGTGATGAACGTCGAGACGGCGGCCTTGGTGGAATCCTTGATGAGGCTGCCGTCCGTTGGCTCACCTTCGGCCAGGCACAGCGAGCTGAGCAGGAGGCTGGAGACGAATAGGGTGGAGCGTGACGGCAGAAAGGTCATACCTGGATCCTTGAGGGTGGCCTGCAATATCGCCCATCAGCAGGGCGAACGGCATCATAGCCGTGATCGGCGACCACTTGCTATGAGCCGCCGGCATCCTTGAGTTTTTCCGACATCTTGACCAGCGCCGCCAGCGAATCGGCATTCATCTTGCGCATCAGCGACCCGCGCCGCACTTTCACGGTCACCTCGCTCAAACCCAGCTGGGCGGCAACCTGTTTGTTCAACAGGCCCGAGACGACCAGGGCCATCACCTCGCGCTCGCCGTCAGTGAGCGCGTCATGACGGCATTTCAATTCGTCCATCAGCGCCGCCGCCTTGCGTCTTTCCCGGTCATGGTTCAGGCCCTGGCCGATGGCATCGAGCAGGTCCTGTTCGCGGAACGGCTTGGTCAAGAACTCCAGTGCCCCGGCCTTCATGGCTTTGACCGACATGGGAATGTCGCCATGGGCAGTGATGAATACAACGGGAATCTGGATGTCCAGGTGGGTCATTTTCTGCTGGAAATCCAGGCCGCTGAGGCCCGGCATGCGCACATCAAGGATCAGGCACGCGGGGGCGTCCGGGCGCGTAGCGTCCATGAACTCGCGGGCCGAACCGAACGCCATGCTCGCCAGGCCCACAGAAGCCAGGAGGTCTTGCAGCGATGCGCGCACCGAGCTGTCATCGTCGACGATGTAGATCATCGCTTCGGCAGGGCTCTGAACCTCGGTTTTATTCATCGGGCTCCCGTGTAACGGCCGGCAGGGTGAAGTGGAAGGTCGAGCCGGATCGCGTATCGCTTGAGGCCCAGATACGCCCGTCGTGGGCTTCGATGATGGAGCGGCTGATCGCCAGGCCCATGCCCATGCCGTCCTGTTTGGTGCTGTAGAAAGCATCGAACACCCGCTCACGGTCGCCGGCGGACAAACCGCCGCCCTGGTCCGACACTGAAAACAGCAATCGATCAGGTGATTCGAGCGCGACTTGCACCGTCAGTACGCGGCGCTCGATATCGACCTGGCGCATGGCGTCGACCGAGTTCATCGCCAGGTTGAGCAGCACCTGCTGGATCTGCACTTCATCCGCCAGCACCGGCGGCAACCCGTCCTCGACCTGAACGTGCAATGTGATGTCCTGCTCGTTCAGTTCCCCCGCCAGCAATCGCAGTGCGGCATTGACCGTGTCAGCCACGTTCAGCCATTGCTTGGTGGGGGCCTGATGCTTGGCCATGCCGCGCAATCGGGCGATGATTTCGCTGGCGCGGTGGGTGTCGGCAACGATCCGCTCCACCGCTTGGCGGGCCTTGGGCAGGTTCGGTGGTTCGGTGGCCATCCAGCGCAGGCAGGCTCCGCCGCTGGTGGCCACCGCAGCCAGTGGCTGGTTGACTTCGTGGGCAATGGAAGCGGCGAGCTCGCCCAGCATGTTGATCCGGGTGATGTGGGCCAGGTGCGCGCGGGTTTGATGCACGGTGCGGATGGCGGTCGACAGACGCAGTGCCAGATAAGTCGTTCCAGCGATGGCCGCGAGGCTGATCAACACGTTGATCAGCCCGGCTTCGGTGTCGCCGAAACGCGTGAATCGATAGCTCAGGATCGTCAAGAGCATGCAGATGGCCGAGACGCCGGCCACCGCCCGTGCGGGCAGGATCCTCACGGCGATCAGCACCACCACGATCTGGAACACCCCCACCGCGATTTCCAGATCGGTAACGGTGTCTATCGCGGCGATGCCAAGGGCAAGCCCCAGCAAAAGCGCTACACGGAGCGCCAACGGGGTGCTCCTCATCGAATCTTCATCCGCATCGCTCCAACGCCAGGCCCTCGATCCAAGCAGTCTATACCGGGGCAGGTGAATCGCCTCAGGAAGGATTGTCCAGGCTGAACTGGTCGGCCACTTCGTCGTAGGCGAACAGCTCGGCATAACGGCCCCACTGGATGACACAGTCCAGCGTATTGGCCGCGTCGTGTTCGGACATGAAGTCCTCCAATTGATCGCGAAAGCGCCTGGCCGGTGCCGTGCGTGTCGGACGGTCGTCGAGCACCTTGCGAACGTGGCTTACCAACGGAACGTACCTGAGCAGATGCTGGGCAAACAATTGCTTGCGCTCGTCAACCGTTGAGTGCGCGTAGCGTTGCCCGGCGGGCAGCAGCGTTATGTGGCCGTCCTGCATGTCGGCCAGGCGCATGAGTTGCAGCACTTCGGCGACAGGCAAGAGGTCGCTGGCGGAAAATCGCAATGCCGTCGCGAGCTCGCGCAAATCCGCCTGGCCAGCGAACGGCTGGTCCTGCACCGCCTCGATCAGCCCCGCCAGGGCATTGGTGGAGATCGACGGCAGGACCATGCCCTTGCCGCTGCCTGCAAACATGCCCTGGCGCGGCGCCCCTTCTTGCGCTCCGCCGGCCATCTGCACGTAGATATGTTCGACCAGGGCCTGGAAGGCCGGGTCCGAGCGATGGCGTGGTTGATTGAGCTCAACGGCGATTTCCTTCATGACCCGCCCGGGATTGGAGGAAAAAATCAGGATCCGGTCGCACATCAACACGGCTTCTTCAATGTTGTGGGTGACCATCAACATGGATTTGATCGGCATCCGTCCTTCGCACCACAACTCCAGCAGATCGGTGCGCAGCGTTTCGGCGGTCAAGACGTCCAGCGCTGAAAACGGCTCGTCCATCAAGATGATATCTGGAGCGACGACCAGTGCCCTTGCCAGGCCGACGCGCTGGCGCATGCCGCCCGACAATTCCTTCGGGAACGCGCTCTCGAAGCCGTCGAGGCCGATCATGTCGATGGCAGCCAAGGCCCGGCGCCGTCGCTCGGGGGCCGCCACATTCAAGGCTTCGAGGCCAATTTCGACGTTCTTCAACACGGTCAGCCAGGGGAACAGGGCGAAGCTTTGGAAGACCATGCGCACTGAACTCGAAACCCCTTGGGCGTCGGCCGGAAACTCAACCGCCCCGGTCGTGGGCGAAATCAGGCCGGCGATGGAGCGCAGCAAGGTCGACTTGCCGGAACCGGAGCGTCCCAGCAGACCGACGATTTCCCCTTCGTTCAAGCGCATGCAGACATCGTCCAGCACCACGCGCTCGGCGACCCCTGCGGTGCCATAGACATGCCCAAGTTGCTGAACATCCACCAGGCAACGTTTATCGATTACTTGCATCGGATCACCCTCAATCTATTCGAAGCCGGCGTTCGGCAAACCTGTAAAGCGGGCGCCACAGCAGCCGGTTGAAGCCCACCACGAAAATCGACATGACCGAGACGCCCAGTGCCACGCGTTGCAGATCCCCGGCCGAGGTGGCCTGGGCGATATAGGAGCCCAGGCCGGACGCGTACAGATGGTCATTTCCCCAGGAAACCGCCTCGGCGACGATGCTGGCGTTCCACGAGCCGCCGGCTGCTGTGAGAGCGCCGGTGACGTAGTAGGGGAATACGCCCGGCAGCGCGACCTGGCGCCACCATTGCCAACCGCGCACGTGGAAACAGCGTGCGGCTTCGCGCAGATCGGTGGGCAGTGCGCTGGCGCCGGCGATGACGTTGAACAGGATGTACCACTGGGTGCCCAGCACCATCAGTGGCGACAACCAGATATCGGGGTCGAGCTTCAGCGCCACGATGGCGATCACCGCAAACGGGAACAGGACGTTGGCGGGGAAGGCTGCCAGCAGCTGCGCAACGGGCTGCAAGCGCTCGGCCCAACGCGGGTTCAAACCGATCCAGACGCCGATGGGCACCCACAGCACGCTGGCAAGGACCGTCAGCACGGCGACTCGCAGCAAAGTGGCAAGGCCCAGCCCCAACGTGCTGGCTACCTCTTCCAGGCCCAAAGTGCTGCCGATGAAACGCGACAATTGCAGGATGCCGGCCATGCACGCGGCGACGACCAGGGCGATCCAGGCCACGTCGGCTGCACGACTGATGCGGGCGTTGGTCTTGAAGCGGATTGACGGTAATCGGGGGAGTTTCTCCAGGAATAACGCGGCCTTGAGGTTGTCCAGCGCGAGTAATGCCAAGGGCACCAGCCGAGCTGAGCGCAGCAGGTCATAGACCCTGGACCGTGGGCGTTTCTGGGAGGCGGTTTGTTCGAAGCGGAATTTGTCCGCCCAGGCGACGATTGGCCGGAAAAACAACAGGTCATAAATGACGATCACCCCAGCCATGGCCAGCACGGCCCACGCGATGGCGGCGATGTCCTTGCGTTCGATCGCCAGGGCCAGCCATGAACCGATGCCCGGCAGGCTCACGGTGGTGTCGCCCACCGTGATGGCCTCGGCGGCGACCACGAAGAACCAGCCGCCCGACATCGACATCATCATGTTCCACACCAGGCCCGGCGTGGCGAAAGGCAACTCGAGCCTGACGAAGCGCTGCCATGGCGAAAACGCGAACTGCCGGCTGACTTCATAGAGATCGTGGGGCACGGTGCGCAGCGATTGATAGACGCTGAAGGTCATGTTCCAGACCTGGCTGGTGAAAATGGCGAAGATGGCCGCGCATTCCACGCCGGTTTCCTTGCCGGGGAACAAAGCCATGAAAAACACAACGGTGAAGGTGAGAAATCCCAGTACCGGCACGGACTGGAGAATATCCAGCGCGGGCAGGATCACGATGGCTGCCTTGCGGCTTTTTGCAGCCAGCGTCGCGACGACCAGAGAGAAAAAAAACGATGCGAACAGGGCGATGAACATCCGCAATGTGGTGCGCAGCGTATATTCCGGCAGGTGGGCCAGATCAAGCGACAGAGGCGATGCCTCAAGGGCGGCGAGCGGCTGGCTCATCTGATCCAGGCCATGGAATATGAACGTAGCCAGGCACACCAGCAGGCTCAACAGCACGATATCGGCCCAGCCGCAATGGATGGGGACTGTCCTGTCCTTTACGCGAGCCAATGCCGGTGTCGGGAATGAAGGACGCATGGGTCACCTCTGTCTACCTGTTCAAAAACCAGGACTGCGACCTCGCCGGCGGCCATCGGGATTCATTGATTCGAAGCGCATCTGGTCTGCGGCGTTGGATGCCGGGCAAGGTTAAGCGGTGTTCCGGTTGATGGCCACGCTGCGTTGGCACATGAAAATATACGTTGGTATATCCGTTGCGTCGGACACGAGGTATTTGTCTGATCCGTATTTTCCTGCGCCAGGTGCATCTGTAATGAACGCCATCTCCAGCCCAGAATAAACACGCGGTTCGCCTGGCAGACGACCCGTGTACTGCAATTTTTTGTCCCAGGAGTGCTTATGGCGAAGATGGCGATTTTTCTAGGTGGTTTTTTGGCCCTGACCCTGCTGATTGGCGTGCTGGCGACGATCTCACCCACATAGGCACGGGGGATTGGGTTGGTTTGAGGGAAGGATGTGCTGGTTATTTGTGCAAAATCACCTGGGCAATGTCTTGCAACCCCATGACCCGTTGGGCCGCGTTGAGTTTGATGGCTTCCTTGGGCATGCCGAAGACCACGCAGCTGGCTTCGTCCTGGGCCACGGTGCTGCCGCCGGCGTCGAGCATTTCCTTCAGGCCGCGGGCGCCGTCGTCGCCCATGCCGGTCATGATGATGCCGGTGGCGTTGCGGCCGGCGAATTTGGCGACTGAGCGAAACAACACATCCACCGAAGGGCGATGGCGATTGACCAAGGGGCCGTCCACCACTTGCACGTGATAAAACGCGCCGCTGCGGGTCACCATCATGTGTTTGCCGCCCGGTGCGATGAGCGCCAGGCCCGGGTGGATGCGATCGTTGTTGCGGGCCTCGCGCACTTCGATCTGGCAGAGGCTGTTGAGGCGCGCAGCGAACGATGCGGTGAATTTTTCCGGCATGTGCTGGACGATGACGATGCCTGGGCATACCCGTGGCAGGGCGGTGAGTACCGCTTCCAAGGCCTGGGTGCCGCCGGTGGATGTGCCCAGGGCGACGATGCGCTCGGTGGTTTGCGCCATGGCGTGGCCGTTGGCGGCCGGCAGCATCGCGTCGGCAGTCAGTTTGGTGGCTGGCATCAGCGGCGGCGGGGCGGGGCGCTTGCCGAGGTTGCGGACGTTGACCTGGGCCGCCGCCCGGATTGCCGAGACCAGTTCCGGTGCCGATTCCAATAAGAAATTCTTCAGCCCGGTGGTTGGCTTGGTGATGATTTCCACCGCCCCGGCGGCCATCGCCTGCAAGGTGGTTTCCGCGCCCTTGGGCGTCAGGGACGAACAGATCACCACCGGCGTCGGACGCTCGCTCATGATTTTTTTCAGGAAGGTGATGCCATCCATGCGCGGCATCTCCACGTCCAGCACGATGACATCGGGCCATTCCTTCGCCAATTTATCCATCGCGAAGATCGGGTCGGAGGCTGCGCCGATGACATGGATGTCCGGCGTGTCACTGAGGATCGCCAGCAATACTTGGCGGACCACGGCGGAGTCGTCCACCAGCAATACGTTTATCTTTTTCCCTGGCATGGTTAATGGCGAGTCCTTATCGGTTGATGCCTGACCCATACATCGCCAGTGCAAAGGTCGAAAACAATAGTCCGGTGGCCAGTGCTGCCCATGTCATGGGCGATCAGGTCCAGGTGATAGAGAGCGGCCATTTCCAGCGCCGCGTTGACGTTCAAGCGCGCCACGTCGCCGAAGGGCACATGGCGCTGCAGCTCAGGGAACATCTCACCGCCGCCGAACAACTTGAGCTGGTAGTCCTCGGGCTCGGTGTCGTGGGCGTGTGCCTGGCGGATGAACAGTTCGATGGCCTCGTCGGCGTACAAACCGTTCAATGCGGTGGAACAGCGCACCCGGCTGGGCAACATGAAATGGCACATGCCGCCAATCCTGCGCTGCGGGTGCCAGAGAGTGATTGCGACGCAGGAACCGAGAATCGTGCGCATGCGGGTCGGGGAGGTCGCGAAGCGAAACTCCCCCGGCTTCAGATACGCCTCGGGCACTTCTTTTATCGCGGCGTTCATGGCTTGCGGTAGATCGACGGGGCGACCAGTTTCAACGCATCGGACACCCCGTTGAGGCTTTCCGAATGGCTGACGATGAAATACCCGCCGGACTTGAGCCGCGGGATCAGCCGGGCGACCACTTTGCTTTTGGTCGGCTGGTCGAAATAGATCATCACGTTGCGCAGGAAAATCACATCGAACTCGCCCAACTCAGGCAGGGTTTCGTTGAGGTTGACCTGGATGAAGTTGACCCGGTTGCGCAGCGCCCGGTCGATCAAGAGTGTGCCTTGTTGGCTTCCGGTGCCCTTGAGGCAATATTTCACCAGCAACTGATGGGGCAGGTTGCGGGCGCGTTCCATCGGATAATGCCCGGAACGGGCCTTGGCCAGGACCTGGGTGCTGATGTCCGAGCCGATGACTTCCCAAGGCGTAGTGCCGAGGCTTTCGGCCAGGGTCATGGCAAGGCTGTAGGGCTCCTCTCCAGACGAACTGGCCGCGCTCCACAGGCGAAAGGTCTTGCCCGGCGTCGCGTGGGGCAGCACATGTTCGCGCAAAAAATCGAAGTGCTTGGGCTCGCGGAAAAAATAGGTCTCGTTAGTGGTGAGCAGGTCCAGCGCCACCTGCAACTCATCGGTGCGCTGGCCGTTCATGATCAGCTTGAAATAATCGCCGTAGCTGTCCAGCTCATAGTGCTTGAGGCGCTTGAACAGGCGCCCGGCCACCAGGGCTTTCTTGGCCGGCGACAGGTTGATACCGGCGGCCTGGTACAGCCAGGATTGAAACTGGTTGAACTCCCGGTCGGTGAGGGCCATTGAGTTCACCGTGCGTTCCCTGCAAATGTCTGTGCTCATGATCCGGGCGCTTCCAGCGCGGCGGGGCTGGCCTGGGCGAGTTCGGACATCTCGTCGATGGACAGCACGCGATCCACCTCCAGGACAATGACGAACTTGCCGTCGACCTTGGCCATGCCGCTGATGAAATCGGCGCGGATCTTCGCTCCGAAACTTGGTGGCGGCTCAATCTGCGAAGCCGGAATTTCCAGCACTGCCGACACCGTATCCACCAGCAGGCCAATGTCCTGGGCCTGTCCGTCAACGCTGGCGGCTTCGATGATTACCACGCAACTGCGGCGGCTGATGGCGGAATTTGGCCGGCCAAAACGGGCCGACAAATCCACCACCGGCACCACCGCGCCGCGCAGATTGATGACCCCGCGCACGAAGGCCGGCATCATCGGCACGACGGTTAGGTTGCCGTATTCGATGATTTCCTTGATGCACAGGATGCCGATGGCAAACATCTCCGTGCCGAGCATGAACGTCAGGTACTGCGCTTCTTCCTCGACCGCGCTGGCCGTTTGACGTGTGGTCGCGATGGCGCCCATTGCCTTTTCTCCTTTAAGCAAGCCTGTGGAACCGGGCTATCAGAACCGGGTGAATTCCGACTCGTCCGGCGCGCTAGCCATGTTGTAGGCGAACGCCTTGGGCATCACCGGTGCAGGTGCCCGGGCCGTTTTGCGGCTGGACGGACCGGGCGTGTTATCCGCCCTGGAAACCTGAACGGCGGATTTCGACGGCGAGTCCAGGGTGAAGAAGCTCATGGCCTGCTGCAGCTGTTCGGCCTGGCTGCTCATCTCCTCGGCGGTGGCGGCGAGCTCCTCGCTGCTGGAGGCGTTTTGCTGGGTCACCTGGTTGAGCTGGGTCATCGCCGTGTTGATCTGCGCCACACCGGCGGCCTGTTCCTCGGAAGCGGCACTGATTTCCTGCACCAGGTCCGAAGTCTTGTTGATCGATGGGACCATCTCATTGAGCAGATGTCCGGCCTTTTCGGCCATGTCGACACTGCTGGAGGACAGTTCGCCAATTTCCTGGGCCGCCACCTGGCTGCGTTCGGCCAGTTTGCGCACCTCGGCGGCGACCACCGCGAAGCCTTTGCCATGTTCTCCGGCGCGGGCCGCTTCGATGGCCGCGTTGAGCGCCAGCAGGTTGGTCTGGTAGGCGATGTCGTCGATGATGCTGATGCGCTGGGCGATTTTCTTCATCGCCACCACGGTCTGCTGCACCGATTCGCCGCCGTCGGTGGCTTCCTTGGCCGCCTTGCTCGCCATGCCATCGGTGACCTTGGCGTTCTCGGTGTTCTGGTTGATGCTGGCGCTCATCTGCTCGATGGACGCGCTGGTTTCCTCGACACTGGCAGCTTGTTCGCTGGTGGCCTGGCTCATCGATTGTGCGGTGGCGCTGACTTCTTCGGAGGCGCTGGCCAGGTTATCCGCCGCGTTACGCACTTCACCGATGATGTGCGACAGCTTGCCCACCATGTTTTGCATGGCGTTGAGCACCATGCCGGTTTCATCCTTGGAGCCGGCTTCGATCTTCGCGTTCAGGTTGCCTTCGGCCAGTTGCTCGGCCACGGCGGCGGCTTGTTTCAATGGGCGCGAAATAATTCGCGAGATGAACAGTGCCAGGGCCAGCCCCACCAACAGCGCGACCACCAGCGCGGCGATGATCGACAGGCGCGCGTTTTCGAACAGCGTTGCGCCGCGCTCGCTGGCCGCGGCGGCCCCGGTATCGTTGAGCTCTACCAGCTTCTGCAAGTCGGCGGTCACCAGATCGAATTGACGCTTGGACTCGCCCTTGAGTAGCGCATGGGCCTGCTCGGTCAGGTTCTGCCGGGACAGCGCAAGCAGGTCCTTACTGATCGCCAGGTAAGCGACCCAGTCCTTTCGGGCAGCTTCGAACAACTGGCGATCTTCTGCGTTGGAGAGCAGTTTTTCATAGGTGTCCAGACGTGTTTCGAAGGCTTTCCTGGCCTCTGCGGCTTCCTGTTCGAGCGTGCTGCGCTCCTGGTCTGAGTCGGCGGCGATGTGGCGGTTTTCTTTCAGGCGATAGCTCGCCCCGAAGAAACGCATGCCCGACGCCGCACGCATGGAAGGCATCCAGTTTTCGCGAATTTCAACAGTGGTGCCGTTCACCTGGCCCAGCTGGATGATCGAGAACACGCCCATGACGGCAGTGAGCGCCAGCACCACCAGGAACGAGGTGATCAGTTTGGTGGCGATTCTAAGATCGTAGAACCATTTCATTGGGGAATACCTCTCCATGGAGTTGCTAAAGCGTCAGCGAGCAGTGGCGTGTTGTGATGGGTTTGAGGTGTAGCGGTTTTCTATCTGTGCGATTTGGGTCAGCAGTGCCGGCACGTCGAGGATCAATGCCACGGCGCCGCTGCCCAAGATGGTCGAGCCGCTGATGCCGCGCAGTGCGCCGAACAGCTTGCCCAAGGGCTTGATTACGGTTTGGAATTCACCGAGCAGGTCATCGACGACCAGGCCGGCCTTGAGTTCGGCGTAGCGCACTACCACCACGTTTTGCCGGCGCGAAGCCGGGCCTTCGTGGTGGAAGTGATCGCGCAGGTACACCAGCGGCAGCACTTCGCCGCGCAAGTCGAGGTAGCCTTGTTCGCGGCTGGCGACGCCATCGTCTTCGCTCAGTTCGATGCACTCCTGGACCATGTCCAGTGGAATCACATAGGTGGATTGGCCGATGCCGACCAAGAACCCATTGATGATGGCCAAGGTCAGGGGCAAGCGGATGCGCACCACGGTCCCTTTGCCCGGTTGGCTGTCCAGGTCGACGGTGCCGCGCAGCAGCGTGATATTGCGCTTGACCACGTCCATGCCCACGCCACGGCCAGAAAGGTTGGTGACGGCCTGGGCGGTAGAAAAACCGGCTTCGAAGATCAGGTTGTAGATCTCCTGGTCGGTCAGGTTCGCACCCGGTGCGATCAGCCCGCGTTCCTGGGCTTTTTCGACAATGCGGTCGCGATTGAGGCCGGCGCCGTCATCGGCGATTTCCAGCACGATACTGCCCGAGTCGTGGTAGGCATTGAGGTGCAGGTGTCCCTTGGCCGGTTTGCCTGCCGCCAGCCGCGCCTCGGCGGTTTCGATGCCGTGGTCCATGGCGTTGCGCAGCAAATGCATGAGCGGGTCGCCGATTTTTTCCACCACGGTTTTGTCCAGCTCGGTTTCCGCACCGCTGATGATCAGGTCGATGTCCTTGCCCAATTCCTGGCTGACATCGCGCACCACCCGACGGAAGCGGTTGAAGGTTTCACCAATGGGGATCATGCGCAGGCGCAGGGCGCCATCGAGGATTTCCTCCACCAGGCCGGACACCGACGAGGCCGCTTCTTGCAGTGGGTCGTTCTGGCAGGTGCGTGCGAGCAAGCTGGCACCGGCGCTGGCGATCACCAGTTCGCCGACCAGATTGATCAGTTCGTCGAGCTTGTCGGCGTTGACCCGTACATACGCTCCGTCCCTGGCTTTGCCTTCGCTGGCCACTGCCTGTTTGTCAGACGTGACCTGGGCCGGCAGGCGAGGGGTCTTGCGCTGGTCCGGCAACAGTTCGCCGGTGGTGACCAGGGCGGTGCTTTCGTCAGCCTGTGCCTGCGCCGTCGCGACCAGGTCGGTGCTCGCTTGGGGCTCGGCGTCTTGTGCGGCAACGATGTCGATCACGCAATCCTCGCGGACAAAATCGAAGACCTCGTTGATCGCCCCATGGCTGGCATTCGAGCGAAACTCGATGTCGAAGCCCAGGTAGCAGGACTCGGCGTCCCAAGCGTCGATGGTCGGCATCGCTTCGGTGTTGGTGTCGATGCGGACGATCTCACCCAGCGTCTGCAGATAACGCAGGAACGACAACGGGTCCATGCCGTTGCGGAACACGTCCAGGCCAAAACGCAGGGAAATGTGCCAAAGGCTCGCTTCGCCGGGTGCGTCCGTTTCGGTTTCCTGCACCGGTTCTGGTTCGGTTGCGGCTGGGGGCGCCTGGTATTCCTGGAGAATCTGGCACAGCTCTTTTTCCCGGGCCAGGGCAGGGGGCTGCAACGTCGCGCCTTTATTGGCGACGACGTCGATCAGCTCAAGCATGTGGTCGCCGGACTTGAGCAGTACCGCGATCAGGCCCGGGTCCACCGCAACGCTGCCTTCGCGCAGGCGATCGAGCACGTCTTCGACGATGTGGGTGAAGCTGACGATCGGTTCCAGGCCAAACAGCCCGGCCGAGCCCTTGATCGTATGGGCCGCCCGGAAGATCGCGCCGATGGCGTCATCGTCGCTCGGGTCGGTTTCCAGTTGCAGCAGCGATTCCTCCATCGCTTGCAGCTGTTCCCGTGCCTCGACGATGAAGGTTTGTTGTGCCTGATCGAGATTGATGCTCACGCTCATATCCTTGTCGTATCCGACGTGTCTCTAGGCAACCAGGTTGCACAGAGCGAGTGTTTCCGTAACGGCTTTGCTTTGGCCGGTCACTGTCAGTTGGGTGCCGGCCTTGGGGGCCTCGCGCTGAATCATCAGCAGCAATTGCAAGCCGGCGCCATCCATCTCGGTGACCTGCGACAGATCCAGCGCCATATGTGGCGTCGCGCCCAGTCGTGGCAGCCATTGCGCGGACAGATCGGCAGCGGTGTAGATCGTCAGTTCACCGTCGATCTGCACTTGGGCCATGTCGCCGTTTGTTTCGTACAGCAGTGGCATTGAAGCCTCCGGCCATCAAGGAAGAATCAGCTTGGATACCGCCGCCAGCATCTGCGCCGGTTGGAATGGCTTGACCACCCAGGCCTTGGCGCCTGCGGCCTGGCCTTCCTGCTTCTTCGATTCCTGGGATTCGGTGGTCAGCATGATGATCGGCGTGAACTTGTAGCTGGCCAGTTTCTTGACCTCCTTGACGAAGGTGATGCCGTCCATGTTCGGCATGTTCACGTCACTGATGATCAGGTGCACTTTCTGGCCGTTGAGCTTGCCCAAGGCGTCCTTGCCATCGCTGGCCTCGATCACGTCATAGCCGGCACTTTTCAACGCGATGCCGACGACCTGCCGAACGCTCGCGGAGTCGTCGACAACCAATACATTTTTAGCCATGAATGGCGCTCCTAAAAGAAGGTTATTTCCTGTGAATCCTGTTGCGCGGCCGAGCTGCCGTGGTGATTACGGCGTTGCTCGTCGGTGGCGTAGGTGGTTTCCATGCGCGCCAGCCATTGGCGGGCGTCGATGGAGGGCGCCTGTTCGGGCGACTGGCTGGCCTGCTGCACATGCACATGCAGGTCTTCGATGTTGTCGCGCACATGGCTGAGGATCTGGCTGACCCGATCCTGGAATTGAAGACTGACCAGCACTTCGGTGAGTTCGTCGCGAATGCCGAAGCTTTCCCGCTGCAGCAGGTCGGCCGAGTCGGCCAAGCGCCCGGTGACGCTCTTGAAACGTTCGAGCACGCGCTGGATGCTGCCCTCGGACACGACCACTGATTGGCTGTCCTGGTCGGCGCCGCTGGAGGCGGCCTGGACCAACTGGGTGATAGAGGTGTTGATGACGTCGACCTTGGCTGACATCTGTTGGCCAGTCTCGCTGGACTTGCTCGACAGCGCGCGCACCGCATCGGCCACCACCGCGAAACCGCGCCCCGCTTCGCCCGCCCGGGCGGCTTCGATGGCGGCGTTAAGGGCCAACAGGTTGGTCTGCGCGGCAATCGCTGCGACATCGGCAGCCATGGTCCGCAATTCGCCGGTGTAGGCGGTGAGGTTGCGCACTTGGGCCAGGGTTTCGTCGCGGCTGGCTTGGGTGGACTTCAAGGAGTCGATGACCTTCACCAGTTCGCCTTCGCTTTGCGCCAGCACTTGAACGGCTCCGCCGCTGCTGCTGCCCGCCAACTCTCCAGCGGCCAGTTGCGAGGCTTGCACCGTCTCTTCAAGGCGAGAGGAAATACCAGTGAAACGGCTGGTCAGCGAGACGATCGCGGTTTCAGTCTGCTGGCGTGAGCTCTCCACTTGCTTGGCCCAGATCGGCATGGCGCCGAGGATCACTTCGTTGAGCTGAGCACTGGCTTGTTGCTGAATGCTGTTGGCGGCTTGCAGAGCGTGCTGGGCATCGGTCGCTGCAATGATACCTTCAAGTTGGCGGCCTTGAGACCGCGCGCCGATAACGCCGACAGCTAAACCAAGGATCACCAGCAGCACACTCAAACCGATGTTTTGCCCGCTCGTGCCGTTCAGCGTCAGCGTGCCAATGCTGGCGACAATCGCCACAGCTACGGGGTGCCAAAGGAGTGGCGAGGTTTTTGCGGTAAAAGAATGACCGGGGGAATACGGCGTCATGGTTCGGTCCCTGAACAGGTATTGCTGAAGAGTTATTTGCTAATGCCAAGTTATCTGCTGTAGCTACCCGGACTTTATGACCGGCTGTCAGTTCCCCGGCGCCAGCGGCTTGTCGCTGGCCATGTGCCATTATCCTATGATGCCACTGGTAAATTGTCGAGACTAGTCCAAGAAAATGAAATCGGATGAGCAAATGCGTGGCGAAGGGATTAAATCACTCGCCACAGGGAGGGTTTGAGCTAGATTAACGGCAGCCGAATTTTGAACCTGCCATCAGAGCCCACATGCCCACCCAGCCTCTTTGGAAAACCTACCTCCTGTTCCTGACACCCATGGTCCTGTCCAACTTCCTGCAGTCCATGTCCGGTACGTTCAACAGCATCTATATCGGCCAAATGCTCGGTACCCAGGCGCTGGCGGCGGTGTCGGGGATGTTTCCCATCGTGTTTTTCTTCCTCGCCCTGGTGATCGGGCTGGGCGCGGGAGCCGGGGTGTTGATCGGGCAGGCCTATGGCGCGGGGGAAACCGGTACGGTGAAGGCTGTTGCCGGTTCGACACTGTTGCTGGGGGCGATCATCGGGCTGGTGGCGGCGGTGCTCGGCAGCGTCTTTGCGCGCCAGGCGTTGCAAGGGCTGGGCACGCCGGCCGATGTGCTGGAGGACGCCGTTTCGTATGCCCGGGTCATGATGTGGATCTTGCCGATCCTCTTGGTGTTCGTGGTGTTTACCCAATTGTTGCGCGGCGTGAGCGATACGCTGTCGCCGCTGCTCGCGTTGCTGGTGTCCACCAGCATCGGATTGATGCTCACGCCTGCGTTGATTCGTGGCTGGCTGGGGTTGCCGCAAATGGGCATCCAGAGCGCGGCATTCGCAGGGTTGGTGGGGACTTCGTCGGCCATGCTCTTGCTCGCGTGGCGCTTGAACCGTCGCGAGCATGCCTTGGCGCCGGACCGCGCCCTGTTCGCAGCGATGCGCCTGGACCGGGTCATCCTCGGCAAGGTGCTGCGCATCGGCCTGCCCACGGGGTTGCAGATGGTGGTGATCTCCCTGTCGGAGCTGGTGATCCTGGCACTGGTCAACCGCCACGGCTCCCAAGCCACGGCGGCCTATGGCGCGGTGACGCAGATCGTCAATTACGTGCAATTTCCGGCGCTGTCGATCGCCATCACCGCCTCGATCCTCGGCGCCCAGGCAATTGGTGCCGGACGCCTGGAGCGCCTGGGGCCGATTCTGCGTACGGGGCTGCTGATCAATGTCTGGCTCACGGGTGGGCTGGTGGTGCTGGGGTACTTGTTGTCTCACTGGCTGTTGGGGCTATTCATCACCGACCCGGTGGCGCGGGTCCAGGCCGAACACCTGCTGCATATCATGCTCTGGAGCCTGCTGGTGTTCGGCTTCCAGGCAATCGTCGGCGGCATCATGCGCGCCAGCGGCACAGTGCTGGTGCCGGTGGCGATCTCGATCTTTTGCATTGTCGCTGTGGAAGTGCCGGCGGCGTACCTGCTGGATGCGCATTTCGGTCTGCAAGGGGTGTGGATGGCGTTTCCCGTGGCGTACCTGAGCATGCTGTTGTTGCAGACCCTGTATTACAAACGGGTCTGGCAGCACCAGGCGATCGAGCGACTGGTGTAGATGACCCATGTTAAGTAGCCGGGGTATTTTGGGCCTGGCATAAAAACCTGTGGGTGTACGCGGCATTTGCGCAAGGCACCGGACCCTGTGGGAGCGGGCTTGCCCGCGAAGACGGCAGCACATCCACCATCACTTCAAGCTGACCCACCGCATTCGCGAGCAAGCTCGCTCCCACAGTGGATCGCGGGTGTACACGGCATTTGCGCAAGGCACCGGACCCTGTGGGAGCGGGCTTGCCCGCGAAGACGGCAGCACATCCACCATCACTTCAAGCTGACCCAGCGCATTCGCGAGCAAGCTCACTCCCACAGTGGATCGCGGGTATACGCGGCATTTGAGTAAGGCACTGGACCCTGTGGGAGCGGGCTTGCCCGCGAAGACGGCGGCACATCCACCATCACTTCAAGCTGACCCAGCGCATTCGCGAGCAAGCTCACTCCCACAGTGGATCGCGGGTATACGCGGCATTTGCGTAAGGCACCGGACCCTGTGGGAGCGGGCTTGCCCGCGAAGACGGCGGCACATTCACCATCACTTCAAGCTGACCCAGCGCATTCGCGAGCAAGCTCACTCCCACAGTGGATCGCGGGTATACGCGGCATTTGCGTAAGGCACCGGACCCTGTGGGAGCGGGCTTGCCCGCGAAGACGGCGGCACATTCACCATCACTTCAAGCTGACCCAGCGCATTCGCGAGCAAGCTCACTCCCACAGTGGATCGCGGGTATACGCGGCATTTGCGCAAGGCACCGGACCCTGTGGGAGCGGGCTTGCCCGCGAAGACGGCGGCACATTCACCATCACTTCAAGCTGACCCAGCGCATTCGCGAGCAAGCTCACTCCCACAGTGGATCGCGGGTATACGCGGCATTTGCGTAAGGCACCGGACCCTGTGGGAGCGGGCTTGCCCGCGAAGACGGCGGCACATCCACCATCACTTCAAGCTGACCCAGCGCATTCGCGAGCAAGCTCGGTCCCACATGAGATCTGAGTATGCCGAGGTATGGTGGCTGGCATGCAAACCCGTGGAGGCGCATGGCGGTGATACAGTGGCCGTCATTCGCCACGCCTTCACGAGGATCCGATGCCTGCCACAATCCCCTCCGACACTGGTTACCGCGCCTTCCTCTTCGACATGGACGGCACATTGCTCAATTCCATCGCCGCTGCCGAGCGGATCTGGACTCGCTGGGCCCTGCGCCACGGCGTGGATGTGGCGACGTTCCTGCCGACGATCCATGGCGTGCGGGCCATCGACACCATCGCCCGCCAGCGCTTGCCGGGCGTCGATGCCAGGGCCGAGGCCGAGCAGATTACCCGGGAGGAAATCGAAGACGTCGAAGGTGTGGTGCAGGTGCCCGGCGCCTCACAGTTCCTGAAAAGCCTGCCGCCGGATCGCTGGGCAATCGTCACCTCGGCTCCCTTGGCATTGGCCTTGCGCCGTATGGAAGCGGCCGGCATTGCGCGTCCGCACGTGATGATCACCGCCGAAGATGTCAGCGAAGGCAAGCCTGATCCCGCGTGCTATCGCCTGGCCGCCGAGCGGTTGCAAGTGCCACCGCAAACATGCCTGGTCTTCGAAGACGCTCACGCGGGCATCCAGGCTGGCGAGGCGGCGGAAGCGGACGTGATCGTGGTGACGGCGACACATACCCATCCGCTGGCCAGCATCCATCCGCTGATCGAGGATTACCGAGGCCTGGCGGTGGACATGGTCGAAGGTGGACTGATGCGCCTGGGCATGGCTCGATAACCCCTACGCGCTTCACGAGGCTGCCCGTGACAAACGCACGCCAGGCGCCCGGCAAAAAAAACCGGCGAAACCGAGGTTGCGCCGGTGGTGTTGCCAGTGGCGGTGCGGACATTCGTGGGGCCGCACCGCCACCGTAGAACCCTCTGCGACTAGGCCCGTTCCAGCGCCAGTGCGACGCCTTGACCGCCGCCAATGCACAAGGTCGCGAGGCCTTTCTTGGCATCGCGCTTGATCATTTCATGCAGCAACGACACCAGTACGCGACAGCCCGACGCGCCAATAGGGTGCCCCAGGGCGATGGCGCCGCCGTTGACGTTGACCTTGGCCATGTCCCATTGCAGCTCCCGGGTCACGGCCAGGGACTGGGCGGCGAAGGCTTCGTTGGCTTCGATCAGGTCCAGTTGATCCAATGACCAGCCGGCCTTGTCCAGGCAACGCCGGGTCGCCGAGACCGGGCCGATGCCCATGATCGCCGGATCGACGCCAGCATTGGCATAGGCGCTGATCTTGGCCAGCACCGGCAGGCCCAGGGCCTTGGCTTTTTCGGCGCTCATCAGCACAACGGCGGCAGCACCGTCGTTGAGCGACGAAGCATTGCCGGCAGTGACGCTGCCGTCCTTCTTGAACGCCGGTTTGAGCTTGCCCAGGGATTCGGCGGTGGTGCCGGCGCGTGGCTGTTCGTCAGTGGCGAAGGCGACGGGATCGCCTTTGCGCTGGGGAATCAGGATCGGCGTGATCTCGTCGGCGAACCGACCGCCCTCGATGGCGGCGACGGCTTTCTGCTGGGACGAGGCGGCAAAGGCATCCTGTTCTTCGCGGCTGATGCCGTACTTGTCCACCAGGTTCTCGGCGGTGATGCCCATGTGGTAATCGTTGAAGGCATCCCACAGGCCGTCGGTGATCATGCTGTCGATCACCTTCGCGTGGCCCATGCGCAGGCCGGTGCGGGCGGCCGGCAGCACGTAGGGCGCCAGACTCATGTTTTCCATGCCACCGGCAATGATGACGTCAGCATCGCCACAGCGAATCGCCTGGGCGCCGAGGTGCAGGGCCTTGAGGCCCGAACCGCAGACCTTGTTCAGGGTCAGCGCTGGCACTGCGTGCGGCAGGCCCGCCAGGATCGACGCCTGGCGTGCCGGGTTTTGCCCGGAGCCTGCGGTCAGCACCTGGCCAAGAATCACTTCGTCGACTTGCTCGCCGGCAAGGCCGGTCTGTTCCAGCAGGCGACGAATCACCGCTGCACCGAGTTCCGGGGCGGGAATGGAAGCCAGCGCACCCTGGAAACTGCCGATGGCGGTACGGGTGGCGGCGACAATCACGACTTCTTGCATCGAATCTCTCCTCACTGGGCAGCGAACTGCATTTCAGGGACGTGGTCCGGCACGATCAACTTGCCAGCGGTCTTGGCGACGATTTCCTCGACGCTGACGCCCGGGGCCCGTTCTTTCAGGATGAAGGCGCCGTCCTGGATTTCCAGGTACGCAAGGTCGGTCAGCACGCGCTTGATGCAACCGGCACCGGTCAGCGGCAGGCTGCAGCGGGGCAGCAGTTTCGACTCGCCGTCCTTGGACGCATGGGTCATGGTGACGATGATGTTCTCGGCGCCGGCCACCAGGTCCATCGCGCCGCCCATGCCTTTGACCAGTTTGCCGGGGATCATCCACGAGGCAATGTTGCCTTCGACGTCCACTTCGAACGCGCCGAGCACGGTCAGGTCGATGTGGCCGCCGCGGATCATGGCAAACGATTCGGCCGAAGAGAAGATCGAGGCGCCGATGCGCGCGGTGACGGTCTGCTTGCCGGCGTTGATCATGTCGGCGTCGACTTCGGCTTCGGTGGGGAACGCGCCCATGCCGAGCAAGCCGTTCTCCGATTGCAGCATAACTTCCATGCCTTCGGGGATGTAGTTGGCGACCAGGGTCGGAATGCCGATGCCCAGGTTCACGTAATAGCCGTCCTGCATTTCGCGGGCGACGCGTTGAGCCATTTGTTCGCGGGAAAGTGCCATGGTGTTATTCCTTCATTCGGGCCGGGGGCAGGGGATCACTTACGCACGGTGCGCTGTTCGATGCGCTTTTCGAACGTGCCGCAAATGACCCGGTCGACGTAGATGCCGGGGGTGTGGATCTGCGTCGGGTCCAGCTCGCCGGGTTCGACGATTTCTTCGACTTCCACCACGGTGATCTTGCCCGCCGTAGCGGCCAGCGGATTGAAGTTTTGCGCGGTATGGCGGTAGACCACGTTGCCGAAATGGTCGGCTTTCCAGCCCTTGACGATGGCGAAGTCGCCGGTGATGGATTCTTCCATCAGGTACTGGCGGCCATGGAATTCACGCACTTCCTTGCCCTCGGCCACCGGCGTGCCGACGCCCGTGGCGGTGAAGAATGCCGGGATGCCTGCGCCACCGGCGCGCATTTTTTCAGCGAGGGTGCCTTGGGGGGTGAGCACGACTTCGATTTCGCCGCTGAGCAGTTGCTTCTCGAAGAGGGCGTTTTCACCGACATAGGAGGCCACCACCTTGCGAATCTGCCGGTCTTCCAGCAACACGCCGAGGCCGAAACCGTCGACGCCGCAGTTGTTGGACACCACGGTGAGGTCGCGGATGCCCTTGCGCTTGATCTCGGCGATCAGGTTTTCCGGGATGCCGCAAAGGCCGAAGCCGCCGGCGATGACGGTCATGCCGTCCTTCAAGCCTTCGAGCGCTTCTTCATAAGAACTCACGCGTTTGTCGAAACCTGCCATAGACACCTCTTTTATTCTTGATGGGGTCGCAATGAAATGCAGTGTTGCGCCAAGTCATATATTTGTTAAGTTGATTTTTAGGTTGGATTGATTGATTAATCTCATTAATGAGTGACAGCCACTTGCCGCTCAAAATTTACCGCTTGCCGCTGGGAGCACAGCGACCATGACCCTCAAGCAAATCCGTGCCTTCCTCGCCGTGGCCCAGAGCCTGAGCTTTGCCGTCGCGTGCGAGCGACTGCATTTGTCCCAGTCGGCCCTGAGCTTGACGATCAAGGCGCTGGAAGAAGGCCTGGGCGGGCGCTTGTTCAGCCGCAACACCCGCAACGTGGCGCTGACACCCGAAGGCGAATCCTTGCTGCCGCTGGCCCGCCGACTGATTGCCGATTGGGACAACGCCGAGGATGAAATGCGCCAGCGCTTCACCTTGCAGCGTGGTCGCGTGACGTTGGCGGCGATGCCTTCGTTCGCCGGCAACCTGCTGCCACCCATCCTCAAGACCTTCCGCGCCCGCTATCCGAATGTCAACGTCACGGTGAACGACGTGATCAACGAGCAGGTGCTGGAGATGGTGCGTGACCGGCATGTCGAGTTGGGCGTAGCGTTCGAGCCGATGCAGAGTTCTTCACTGGCCTTCACCCCGCTGTATCTGGATCGCTTCGTCGCGGTGGTGCCGCTGGATTCACCGTTGGCCCGGGTCAGCGAGATCAAATGGCAGGCCTTGCTGGAGCAGCCGTTCATCACCCTGCAACGGCCGTCCACCGTCCGGGTGATGCTGGAAGAGCATTTGCAGGCACGGGGCATGAAACTGCCGGTGGAATTCGAAAGCCACCAGTTGGCGACGGTCGGGCGAATGGTCGCCAGTGGGCTGGGCGTGAGCGCGGTGCCGGCGCTGTGTGTCGGGCAAATGCATGAGCTGGGCGCGCGTTGCATCACCTTGAGCGACCCGGTGATCGAACGGGCCATTGGCGTGCTGACCAAGCCCGGGTATGAATTGTCGGCGGCCGCGCAGGCGTTGTTCGATACGATCAAGGGGCAGGAGTTGGGTGCGCAGCTGGCCGCGAGTTGACCCCGGCCACTGTGGGAGCGGGCTTGCTCGCGAAAGCGGTGTATCAGTCGACAGCAGTATTGAATCTTCCATCGTCTTCGCGAGCAAGCCCGCTCCCACAAAGGGTCCGGGCGTTGCTAAAACGGGTGCTGTGTCAGCAACGGCAACAACCACTCGCAAGGCTCTTCCAGTTTCAAGTCCAGCAACTCGTCGGCCCGGGTCTTGCCCCGGTTGATCGCCAACAGTGGCTTGCCCTGGTCCTTGATCGCCTTGCAGAGCCGAAACGCCGAATAAGCCATCAGCGACGAGCCCACCACCAGCAGGCCATCTGCTTGCCGGACGGCTTCAGTGGCGCGGGTCGCAGTGGCGGGAGCGACATTTTCACCAAAGAACACCACGTCGGGTTTCAAGCGCTCACCGTCGCAATGGGGGCAGCGGGGTACCTGGAAGCGCGCCTCGAACGCCGAGTCCAGCAGGGTGTCGCCGTCGGGCGCCTGCACGGCGTCGACACCGGCCAGGTAAGGATTCTGCGCTTCCATCAACAACTGGATCTGCTGCCGCTCGCTGCGCTGCTCGCAATCCAGGCACAGCACGCGGTGCAGGCTGCCGTGGAGTTCAATGACGTCCTGGCTGCCGGCCTGGTCGTGCAGCGTGTCGACATTCTGGGTAATCAACCCGCTGATGCGCTGCTGTGCCTGCAACTCGGCCAAGGCTTCATGGGCCACGTTTGGCCGGGCCTGCCTCACCCGTGGCCAGCCCAGCATCGCCCGCGCCCAATAGCGTCGACGGGACTCGGTCTGGGCGAGGAATTCCTGGTACATCATCGGCTGGCGCCCCCGACGCACGCCCTCACTGTCGCGGTAGTCGGGAATGCCCGAGGGGGTGCTGATGCCGGCGCCGGTGAGCACCAGGAATCGGCGCCCGGCCATATGCTCCAGCAGCCGATCGAGCGGTTCGAAGTGAAGGTCGTCGGGCATGGCATGTCTCCGTTGGCCTGGAGCCGTTGAGGTTAGCATTCCCATCGACCAGTGAAACGATGGCGGCGCCTTTCGTCGCCCTGGAAGGTGGTTCCGCCAAACTTTCCTCAGCGCCGCGATATCCATTTTTATGTGCGGTATTTCCATCATTGTCGCGCTGCGGTGCGGTGGCGACCTCTCGCAAGGAGAACGAAATGGCAACGCCTAAAGAGAACCTCTTGGACTGGCTCAACGACGCCCATGCCATGGAGCAGCAAGCGGAGAAAATGCTCAAGGCCCAGGCCGAACGCCTGGAGCACTACCCCGTACTCAAGGCCCGGATCGAGCAGCATATCGAGGAAACACTCGGGCAGCAGAAGCTGGTGGACCAGTGCATCCAGCGCTTGGGTGGCAGCACCTCGATGATCAAGGACATGGCCGGAAAACTCATGGCTTTCGGCCAAGCCATGGGCGGCATGATGATGACCGACGAAGTGGTCAAGGGCGCGATGAGCGGCTACGTGTTCGAGAACCTGGAAATCGCTTCTTATACGGTGCTGATCGAGGCCGCCAAAGTGGCCGGTGACGTGGAAACGCAACGGGCCTGCGAACAGATCCTGCCGCAGGAAATCGCCATGGCTGATTGGTTGCGCGAACACTTGCCGGAAATCACCCAGGCCTTCCTGGAACGTTCCGCCAACCCGCATACCGAAGCCAAGCGCTAAAGGGCCCGTGTGGCCGGTTACGCCTGTAGCCGGCCAGCAGCCTTCACGAGGAGAGGCATGAATAAAACCACCGGTGAAGTACGCGCCATCAATCGCCAGAGCGGCCTGGTCGGCGTGCTCGTGGCAGATGCGGGCGGCCATACCGTTTTCGAATTGCGTTCGGTCAATGACATCAGCGTCGGGGACGTCATGGAGTGGGACTGCGGGACAGCGCTCGGCACACAGGTCTACCGCAACCTGACCAAGGGCTGGGCCGCCGATGTTTATGTCGAAAACCATGGCGTCGCGGCGGCGAATCTGGAAGTTCAATTACTGGTGGGGTCTTGAAGAGACACCGGACAACGCAGGAGGACGAGCATGAACGAGTTACGTTGCGGCTGCCCGGATTGCCACTGCAAGGTAGATCCGGAGCGCGTATTCAATCACGACGGCGAAGCCTATTGCAGCCAGGCCTGTGCCGAGCAGCACCCCAACGGCGAGCCCTGTCCGGCGCCGGATTGCCATTGTGAGCGCAGCGGCAAGGTCGGTGGGCGGGACATTACCAACAATCAACTGGACGAGGCCCTGGAAGAAACCTTTCCAGCCAGTGACCCGATTTCTCCCTGATTTTTCGCTTGAATCCGGGCATTGGCAGCAGCGTGCCCGGACACCGCAAGCCGGTCAGTGCGGTGGTGCAAGACAACACCGGCAGCCCGCGAGTTTTGGCTTCCTGGAACGGCGCGAGGCCAGGGTGACGAGACCGGTGCAAAGGGGTGCCGGCGCCATCCGGTCTTTGGCGGACGGCGTGGAAAGACACGCACTGTTCAAATAATTAATGGCGCGCCGCTTGGGCGATAGCGGGTTGTAATAGATCCAACTAGTGCATTTGAAAGTGAACTTCATCGTTACGACCGTTCGTCGTGGTATGCGCGCCTTTTTTCAAACCTTGGGCGGGACAGGTTTTCTCAATAAGACGAGCCAATGCGGTTCGCTAACAGCAACTAACGAGGTGAATGAAATGGCTAACACAGGCAATAACAACCCTGGCAATTTCGCTAACGATCGTGAGAAAGCATCGGAAGCGGGCAAGAAAGGCGGCCAGGCTTCGGGCGGCAACTTCGCCAACGATCCAGAACGCGCAGCCGAAGCAGGACGCAAGGGCGGTCACGTCTCGGGTGGTAATTTTGCCAACGACCCGGAACGTGCCGCAGAAGCCGGCCGCAAAGGCGGCCAAGCCTCGGGCGGCAACTTTGCCAATGACCCTGAACGCGCCTCGGAAGCTGGCAAGAAGGGCGGCCAGGCGTCGGGTGGCAATTTCGCCAATGACCGGGAAAAGGCCTCCGAAGCAGGCAAGAAAGGTGGTGAAAACAGCCACGGTGGCGGTCGCAAGTCGTAACGTCCCGAGGCTGCAGGTCCCGCGTTAATAGCGCGGGACCTGTACTGTATTCCTTTTCAAACACAACAGGTTTTCGCTTGTTGCGTATTCAATGACGCGGCGATATAGACGGCGACTTAATTGCAGTTTGCC
The DNA here is from genome assembly GCF_001269755.1 of Pseudomonas sp. Q12-87. Taxonomy (NCBI): domain Bacteria; kingdom Pseudomonadati; phylum Pseudomonadota; class Gammaproteobacteria; order Pseudomonadales; family Pseudomonadaceae; genus Pseudomonas; species Pseudomonas sp. Q12-87. The sequence goes on from NZ_LHVI01000014.1 coordinate 189,522, forward strand.
GTTCGTCTTGTTTGTTGAATAAAAACCAAATTATCAACCGTATAACTTCTTCAGAGTCTTGTGGGCCTGTCGTTGGCAGTGTCCGCGTGTCTTATTGCTGATCGAGGAGTTCAATCATGTTTCTACATAATAAACGACTGCAATACACCGTGCGTGTCGCTGAACCCAATCCTGGGCTTGCCAACCTGTTGCTCGAACAATTCGGGGGCGCCCAAGGTGAATTGGCGGCGGCGTCACGTTACTTTACGCAGGCGCTGTCCGAGGACGATCCAGGCCGCAAGGATTTACTGATGGACATTGCCACCGAAGAGCTCAGCCACTTGGAGGTGATCGGTTCGATCATCGTCATGCTGAACAAAGGCGCCAAGGGCAAGATGGCCGAGGGCGTCGAGCAGGAAGGCCAGCTGTACCGGGACATCAATGGGGCCGGAAACGACTCGCACATCACCAGCGTTTTGTACGGTGCCGGTTCGCCGCTGACTAACTCGGCCGGTGTGCCCTGGACCGCCGCGTACATCGACACCATCGGTGAACCCACAGCGGACATGCGCTCAAACATCGCCGCCGAGGCTCGGGCGAAAATCGTGTATGAGCGGCTGATGAACGTGACCGATGATCCAGGCGTCAAGGAGGCACTGGGCTTTCTGATGACCCGCGAAATCGCCCACCAACTGTCCTTTGAAAAAGCTTTGCATGCGATCCAGCCGAATTTCCCTCAAGGTAAATTGCCAGGCATGCCGGAGTTCACCCATGTGTACTTCAATATGTCCCAGGGCGAGCCGACCGTTCGCGGTCCGTGGAACCAGGGCGACGATTGGGAGTTCGTCGAGAACCCAACCCCTGCGGTGGATGGCGGCGACGGAATGGCCAGCGTACAGTTGAGTGAAGCAGATGAAGCGTTGCTGATGGACATGAAGGCGCGGACGATGTCCAACCCTGAAAGCGATCCCACCACGGGCGCCGACTTGGGTTCGGGGATGCAAATTGACAAACTGTAAAGAAAGGCGAGGGGGGCGACTCCTCGCCTGAATTTTCGTCGGGTCGTTCCCATTTTCATGGTAACGATCGGATAAGCCATGGTTAGACAGTAAGGACATTCGATGGACCAGCCCACCTCCCGAATCCGCTCGCCCTGGCGCACCTGGCTGGGCCCCGTGCAAAACAATCTGTTGCTGGGGGTGAGCTTCTGGCTGGGCTTGGCAGTGGTCGCGGCGCTGCTGCTGTATAGCGGCTACAACGCATTGGTCGGTGCTGACCGGCACAACTTGGGCTACGCGATCCTGGGCGGCACGTCCGGTTTCGTCGCCACTGCCCTGGGTGCGGTCATGGCAGTGGTGTTGCGGGATATCTCGTCGCGGACCCAGGACATCATGCTGGGTTTCGCCGCCGGGATGATGCTGGCCGCCAGTTCCTTCTCGCTGATCCTGCCAGGCATCGAAGCGGCGCAGATCATCTGTGGTAACCAACTGCTCGCCGCGTTTGTCGTGGTGGTCGGCCTGGGGTTGGGCGTGGCCCTGATGATCGGCCTCGACCGTTTCGTGCCGCACGAACATGAGCTGAGCGGCCGACGAGGCCCCCAGGCCGAGCGCATCAATCGCGTCTGGTTGTTCGTGCTTGCGATCACCTTGCACAACCTGCCGGAGGGCATGGCCATCGGTGTGAGTTTCGCCGACGGCGATTTCAAGGTGGGCTTGCCCCTGACCACCGCCATTGCCATCCAGGACATTCCCGAAGGCCTCGCCATTGCCATGGCGTTGCGGGTCACCGGCATCAGCACCTTGCGTGCCGCGCTGATTGCGGTGGGCTCGGGCCTGATGGAACCGCTGGGCTCGGTGATCGGCCTGGGCATGTCGTCGGGCGTGGCCGTCGCGTACCCCATCAGCCTGGGGCTGGCGGCGGGGGCGATGATCTTCGTGGTGTCCCACGAAGTGATTCCCGAGACCCACCGCAACGGCCACGAAACCCCGGCCACGCTGGGGCTGATGATGGGGTTTGCCGTCATGATGTTCCTCGATACGGCGTTGGGTTGAGGAAGGCCTCGACCGTTTCGGAACCTGCTTATATGCGCCCCTCGGGCAGGCTTTTGCGTGCCCAAGCGGCGCTCGATACCGCACAGCGTCCCACCGCAAAACTCGTTTGAACTCCCCCCTGTCACCCTCCGTCATCTGTTCTGAGAGACACGTATTGGGCATCACTGCGGTGGTTGCTCGTTATTGAGTTTTCATCACGGAGGCGATGGACAGACATGACTATCCCGGACAACAACCCCGAACGGCAAAGCGGTACATCGAACCAGGCGCGACCCGAAGAACACGTGGACGCTATCAAGGAAGATGTGAACGAGGCCATTGGCAGCGCCCGCGAAAAAGCCGACGCGCAATTTAGTCAGTACCGCGACACGGCGGCGGATCAGATCGACGCACTGGCCCGTGGCGCCAAATCGGCGATGTCGGAGCTCGAAGACAACGACACCCTTGGCCTGTCGCATTACCTGGCGGACATGGCCGATCGCATGACAGGCCTGGCCAGCACCTTGCGCAACAAGAGCGCCGAACAGCTGCTGCACGAAGGTTCGCGCCTGGCCCGGGACAACCCAGCGCTGTTCCTGGCAGGCAGCGTGGCGGTAGGCTTCGGCTTGTCGCGGTTCCTCAAGGCCGGCAGTTCGCCGGTTGCCAGCGATGGTGAAGACCCTGCGCAAGGGCATTCGACACCACCCCAGGGTGGTTTCGCCGCGGACCGGCCGTTCGACCCCATTCCCGATCCCATCGGCCCAGGCGCCGGTACCGCCAGTGGGCTTGCCACCGGCATTACCCCCACGTCACCCAATGTCCAGGACCATCCCAGTGACGCCGCCACCGGCTCGTTGCCCGGTTCGGCCAATAGCAAAGGAGCGTTGTAATGAACCGACAAGACCCTGATTTCCAGCGTCCCGCCGCAACTTCCGTGACCGACAACGATGCGTCGGTGGCGGGGCTGTTGAAGCAGTTGAGCCGCGAAGTCCCTTCGCTGTTTACCAAGGAACTGGCGCTGGCCAAGGCCGAGATCCAGGCAAGCGTCAATACCCTCAAGGCGGGCGTCGCCGGTGTCGCGGGCGGAGCGATCGTTCTATTGGCGGGTTTTGTCATCCTGTTGATGGCGGTGGTCTACGGCTTGAGCACCATGATGCAACCCTGGCTGGCGGCGCTGATCGTCGGCGCGGTGACGATGATCATCGGGTTCGTCATGGTGCAGTCGGGCAAAAAACAATTCGAACCCTCGCACTTCAAGCCTGACCGAACCCTCGATGCGTTGAACAAAGACCAGGAAGCCCTGCGGAGGAAAGCCTCATGAAGGATGAATTCAAAACCGAATCCCAGAAGAGCCCGGAAACCATCGAGCGTGAAATCGACGAGCAACGGGATCACATTAGCCATATCGTCGATGCCCTGGGCAGCAAGTTCACGCCGGGGCAGATGCTCGATCAGGCCATGAGCCTGATGCAGGGTAACGGCGCGGCTTTCTTCAGCAACCTGGGCACCAGCGTGCGCAACAACCCGGTGCCCACGGTGCTCACTACCGTGGGCCTTTGCTGGTTGATGCTGGGCCAGAACCATCCCCCACGCGTCGGCTACCGTGTCGGTCCGGACCAGGCGTCCAGCGGTTGGAGCGAGGGGCTTTCAGGTGGCCTGGACAGCGCCAAGGAACATCTGCACAGCACCAGCGATTCGTTGCGAGAAGGTTTTCACCATCTCAAGGACAAGGCATCGCACTTGGCCGATGACCTGGGGGCAGGGGCTCGTCATGCCCGGCACAGCGCTCACGAAAGGCGCGAGCGCATGTCCCATTACTCCCAAGAGTCGGGCGCGCAATTGAGCCGTCTGCTCAAGGAGCAACCCTTGATGATGGCGGCTGCCGGGATCGCCCTGGGCGCCATGCTCGGCGCCGCACTGCCCAGCACGTCCACGGAGCAGCGGGTGATGGGCAAGACCAGTGCCGGCATGGCTGACAAAGCCAAACGGACGGCGCGTGAGGGGTACGAGGCGGCGCGCGATACGGTGAGCCGGACCACCAGCCACCGTGATGACACGGCGCCCACGGCACCCAATGGCCAGGCGCGCTCCGGCACTGACCTGTCGGAGGGGCTCGGCACCTCATAGGCGAGGGCCCGACGGGCCGGCGCAGTGTGACCAACACCTGCGCCGGTCGGTTTTACAGCGTGATCAATCCGTCTCTCCAAGGAGAGAACACATGGCACAGCGAATACCGTTCACCGGCCATCTGATTGTCATCGGCTTTGGCTCCATCGCCCGGGCCACCTTGCCATTACTGTTGGGCCAGGATCACATCCCGGTCAGGCAGATCACCGTGATCGCACCGGTGATCGAACAGCAGATCTGGTTCAAGGATCGGGGCATTCGCTTCGTGCGCAAGGCATTGACCGAGCCTACCTTTGCCAAAATCCTGGACCGCTTCGTCAAGCCTGGAGATTTCATCGTCAACCTCTCGGTGGAGGTCAGCTCGCTGGCGTTGATGGCGTATGCCTGCGACAAGGGCGCGCTGTACCTCGACACGTGCGTGGAACCTTGGGCGGGCGGCTACAGCGACCCACAACTGAGCTTGTCGCGCCGCACCAATTACGCGTTGCGCTACCAAGTCCTGGACCTGCGCAAAAAACTCGGCAGAGGCCCCACCGCCGTCGTGGCCCACGGGGCAAATCCAGGCCTGATAACGCACCTGCTCAAGGCCGGCCTGGTGGAACTGGCGATGCAACTGGATCATCCGTTGCCACAACAGCGCGCAGGCGTGGATTGGGCCCGCCTGTGCATGCAGACAGGCATCAAGGTGATTCATTTTGCCGAGCGTGATACCCAGCGTTCCCTGCGCCTCAAGCAGGACGATGAGTTCGTCAACACCTGGTCGGTGGAAGGGTTCATCAGCGAGGGGAGCCAACCAGCGGAACTGGGCTGGGGCACTCACGAACGCCGTTGGCCATCGTCTGCCCAGCGGCATCGCTTCGGCACACGCAACGCCATCTATCTGGAACGCCCAAGCGCCAGCGTGCGGATCAAGACGTGGACGCCAATAGGCGGACCGTGCCTGGGACTGATGATCACCCATCATGAAACGGCTTCGACCGCCGATCTGCTGACGGTGAAAGAGCGGCAGAAGCTGATCTATCGACCCACGCTGCACTACGCCTACCATCCGTGCAACGACGCGCTGCTATCGATTCACGAACTGATCGGCCGCGGCTGGCAGCCCCAAGGCCAGCAACGCATCCTCAACGACGAAATCGACAGTGGCGGCATCGATGCGCTGGGTGTGTTGTTGATGGGCCATGGCCTGAATGCCTTTTGGTATGGATCGGTGCTGAGCATCGACGAGGCCCGGGCCCTGGTGCCATTCAACAACGCCACCAGCCTGCAGGTGGCGGCGGGGGTGTTGTCGGGAATCGTGTGGGCGGTGGAGCATCCGGATCGCGGCATCGTCGAACCGGAGCAGATGGATTACGAACGGGTGCTGGAAGTGGCCAGGCCTTACCTTGGCACCTTGATAGGCCAGCAAACCGATTGGACGCCGGTGGGGGCCTTGCATGAGCCATCCCGGGACGGTGCGGCAGATGCCTGGCAATTCGAGCATTTCACCCTGTTCTGAAGGCGTCGCGGTATTACCGGCTGACACGAAGGCACCCAGCGATGAAGCCCCTTGTGTGAGCGAGCTTGCTCCCACAGGGTTTTGTGTTTAGGCCGGTTGCGGTTTTTCGCGGCCTATACTCAACCAAGGGGTGACATGAATCCGGGGTGGCGCGATTGTGCTGCGTTCGCTGATGTTGGCTGTCTTGCTCGTTCTGGCGGGGTGCGCCACGCCACAGCGCGGTCAACAGGCAGCGACGGTGGCGGTTTCCCAGGACACCTGGCGACAGGTCGACCGGCAGATCATCGCCGCTTCGAAAAGCGCCCTGGAGCAGACCGGCGTCTATGCTCGCGGTTCGATGGAGCATTGGCGGGTGCTGGTGTACGAGCGCACCGAGGCTGAGTTCATTCCCTGGTTCAGCAGCTACTGGACGCAGGAGTGGCTGGCGATGAAGGTCGGCTGGTATTCCGCCAGTGCCAAGGGCGCGGAGGACTCTTCGGCCCGGCGACTGGCGGTTTACCTCCAGGAGCAATATCGCGACCAGGTGCTGGAGCCCGTGGCGGTGGAGATCGACCCCGAGGCAATCAGGGCCAGTGCGACGGATTATTACGTGCGCCTGGTCAATCAGCAGGTCCAGGTCATCGCCCAGCGGCATCGAATCCCCATTGAATGGATCAATCGGCGCCTGCACGCCATTCCGGCCATCAACCTGGGTCCGCCGGCGACGCGCAATGCTTCGTTGTACGAGGTGGTCCATACCGAACCATTGAACACGTTGCCGGCGTACGCCGCGCTGATTGACCACGTCAACAAGGCCGCCGCCACCGGTTCGGGGCCATCGGACGCGGTGATTGCCACAGTGGCCCAGCGCACCAGCGAGAAGATCGAAGGGCAGTTCGCCACGCGAGGGGCGGCAGGTGCAGCGGCGGCCGTGGCCGGGAAGGCGGCGGGAGCGCTGATTTCTGTGGGCGTGGCAGGCGTTCGCGCGATCATCCACGAAGGCGAGCGCCCGGAAATGGAGGCACAGATCCGCAAAAGCCTGAGCGCCGCGTTCGACGAGGCCTGGTTCAAATCGCTCAAGCATCCCCTCAGCGGGGTGATGGCGCCGGTGTACTACCTGGACGAGGAAATCGAGGGCAACCTGGTGGAAACGGAGCTGGCGAATCGGGCAGTGGTGTTGCCACAGATCGAGCCGTGACGGTGCTGGCTCATTCCGACCCGAGGGTGACGCGGCAGCCCTTGCGGCGGCGGATCTGTTCGTCGGTAGGGCGTTCCCTGACGAATTCAAAACGCGGCTCGCCTTCGCTGTAGACCACCAGCCATCCCCATTCCAGCTCACTTTCATCCTGTCCCGGCCTGGGCGGCGAGGCCCACCAGGGTTCTTTTTGCACGATTTGACGCATGGTGTTCCTCCTGCGGTTTGATCCTTTTCACTATAGCCCGCTCGATTTAAAGACTCAGTGTGCTCTGATCCCGTCCATCAGCGTCTAGCGTCTGTATCCCCGCACTCGAACGGGGAATGACTGGACCCCTGCGCATATGCAAGCACTGTTGAATGAGATCCTCGATGCGGTTCGCCCCCTGATAGGTCAGGGCAAGGTGGCCGATTACATTCCTGCCCTGGGCACCGTGGCGCCCAATCAGCTGGGCATTGCCGTGTACGGCAACGACGGCGAGATGTATTGCGCAGGCGACGCCGATACGGCGTTTTCGGTGCAGAGTATTTCCAAAGTGTTCAGCCTGGTGCAGGCCATCGGGCATTCCGGCGAAGCGATTTGGGAGCGTCTGGGTCATGAGCCGTCTGGCCAGCCCTTCAATTCCCTGGTACAGCTGGAATTCGAGCGGGGGCGACCACGCAACCCGTTCATCAACGCCGGCGCGTTGGTGATTTGCGACATCAACCAGTCGCGTTTCGCCGCTCCGGCGTTGTCGATGCGCGATTTCGTACGCCGCCTGTCGGGTAATCCCCAGGTGATGGTGGACGGCAAGGTCGCCGAGTCGGAATACCAGCACCGCGCCCGCAACGCTGCGATGGCTTACCTGATGCAGTCGTTCGGCAACTTTCATAACGACGTCGAAGCGGTACTGCGCAGCTATTTCAGCCATTGTGCCCTGAGGATGAGCTGCATCGACCTGGCCCGGGCGTTCTGCTTCCTGGCCAACGACGGATTCTGCAAGCACAGTGGCGAACAAATCCTGAGCGCCCGCCAGACCCAGCAGGTCAACTCCATCATGGCCACCAGCGGGCTCTATGACGAGGCGGGCAATTTTGCCTATCGCGTGGGCCTGCCCGGCAAGAGCGGCGTGGGCGGCGGGATTGTCGCCGTGGTGCCGGGGCGCTTCACGGTGTGCGTCTGGTCGCCGGAGCTCAACGTGGCCGGCAACTCCCTGGCCGGCATGGCGGCGCTGGAACTGCTCAGCCAGCGGATCGGCTGGTCGGTGTTCTAGATTCCACGAAAAAGGGCCCGTTCCTGTTGAGGAACGGGCCCTTTTTATTCAAGTGGAATCAGCAGAGGCGGTCGATGACCCGCACTGGCGAGGTGGCCTGCATCGACTCCCACGCCTGGGTCAGCGTTTGCAGGACGCGTCCCATGAAGTCCTTGTCCGCGGCGGCCTTCTTGCCAACGTAGCCTTGGCCGCGACGGTACATCTTCAGCCGGGCACACAGGGCTTGCGTGTTCCTTTCGAACTCTTCTTCCTGGGTGTACGGCGACAAGCAGTCCATATGCACCTGGCCAGTCTTGCTGATCCACAGGATATGGCTGTCGAGGGTGTCCTTGTGTGCTGCGAACATGCGAGCCAGTTCATCAATAGATGGTTGATTATTCAGATTCATGTGTAAGCCCCTTGACCATTTGGTTGATCTGTCTGGTGGTTCGCAAAAACTTCGCTTCTCGGTAAGTGCCTGCCTGCTACCGAAACCAGGCCGTCAGCGTTCGTCTGTCGAACTTAGACAGGGTCATGCATCGGTTGTGTAGTGTTATCGAAGGGCTGCTACGCAAATGCGCTACAACGAAGAGAAACAGCGAAGAATCTTCTACCAGTGTCAACTCTCGAGGGGTCGACCACGTGCGTCATGAGGATTGATCGCCAGCGTTTCTCGTCCTTGTTACCGGACGGTCAGGCCAGGTCAGCACCTTCAATCTGCCTTGTGGGCAGTCCCTTATCCAAAAAAACAGCTCGGCGGTCAGACGAGCTTGCTCAAACAGTTGCCTGTACTCCCGATCGGGGAGACGTCTTCATCATGCAAGGGCAAACCGGAGGCGTCAACGGTTTTGTAGTGATTATTTTTGGTCACTACATATTGTCGGACAAAATGGTTTGGGTATGAGGATTCCGGTCAAGCCCCATTGATATGGCGTTCATGCTAGGACTGATTTTGCTCAGGTCGCCTTGGCCTTGCTTGCTTTACGCGGTGTACCGGCAGCCTTGCGCTTGGCCGGTTTGCGTTTGTTCTTCCACGGTGTAGCGCCGCGACCGGCGGGGCTGGCGGGGCCGCTGATGGTCAGGCTCATGCCTTGGCAGCGGGCGATGTGCTTGCTCATCCAGGCCGCTTGCCGGGTCACGAATTCTTCCAGGCTCATTTCACCGCTTTGCACCATGTCCAGCGCCTGTTCCCAAATGGCGGTGGTGCCCGGGTCGGCGATGGCGCGGGGCACGGCATCGATCAGGCTGAAGGCCGCCGGGGTGGCTGACAACGCCTTGCCGTTTTTCACCAGGTAACCCCGGTCGAGCAGCCCCTGGATAATCGAGGCCCGGGTCGCTTCGGTGCCGATGCCGGTGGTGTCCTTGAGCTTTTGCTTGAGCAGCGGATCGTCCACCAACTTGGCGACGTTCTTCATTGCCTTGATCAGGTCGCCTTCGGTGAAGGGTTTCGGGGGCTGGGTCCACAGGTCCTTGGGTTTCACCTCGTCCACGGCACAATCACGCCCCTCGGTCAGCGCCGGAAGGGTTTGCGGCACGGGCGCCTCGCGGCCTTTTGTCGGCGCCAACGCTTCGGGCAATGCGCGTTTCCAGCCCGGCTCGACGATCTGCTTGCCCACGGCACGCAGCGCCTGGCCGGCACAGTCGAAGTCGGCCTGGGTCCGGTCGTATTCATGATTGGGCAGGAATTGCGCCAGGTAGCGCGCACGAATCAGCGTATACACGGCGCGCTGCTTGCCCGCGAGTTTGTCGAGGTTCTTCGCGGCAGCGGTGGGAATGATGCCGTGGTGGGCACTGACCTTGGCGTCGTTCCAGGCCCGGGATTTGCGCTGCGGCTGCAAATGTTCGCGCAGCGGTGCAAGGCTTGGGTCAGCCTGGGCGAGGGCGGCGAGGATGGCCGGGGCTTCGCTGTGCTGGCTCAACGGCAGGAAACCGCAATCGCTGCGTGGATAGGTGATCAACTTGTAGGTTTCGTAGAGCGACTGGGCAATGTCCAGCGTCTCCTGGGCGCCGAGGCCGAGCTTCTTCGAGCAGACCTCCTGCAGCGTGCCCAGGTCGAACGGCAGTGGCGCCGCTTCGCGCAGGCGCTCGGTGCGCACTTTCAACGCCCGGGCGGTGGCAGCGTTGCCCATGGCCTGGGCAGCGTCCCGGGCGAGGGCCTGGTTCAGGCAGCGTTCCTGGTCGTCGCAGGCATCCGGGTCGGCGCGCCACTGGGCCATGAACGCCGTGCCGTCATGGCTCAGTTGCACGTCGATGGCCCAGTAGGCGACCGGCACGAAGTCGGCAATGCTGCGGTCGCGATCCACCACCAGCCGCAACGTGGGCGTCTGCACCCGGCCAACCGGCAACACGCCCTGATAACCGGACTGGCGCCCCAGCAAGGTGAACAGGCGACTCATGTTCATGCCGATCAGCCAGTCGGCCCGGGAGCGACCCAGGGCGGAGTGATAGAGGTTGAACGTCTCCGCCCCCGGCTTGAGGGCGGCCAGGGCCTTGCGGATCGACGCTTCGTCCAGTGCCGACAACCAGAGTCGCTGGATCGGCCCGCGATAGCGGCAATGCTCCACCAGTTCCCGGGCGATCATTTCGCCTTCACGGTCGGCGTCGGTGGCGATCACCAATGCCTTCGCTTCCCCCAGCAAACGCTTGACCGCCTTGTATTGGCTGGCGGTTTTTGGCTTGACGGTCATTTTCCATTGCGCCGGCACGATAGGCAGGTCAGCCAGCACCCAGCGCTTGTAGCGCGGGTCGTAGGCGTCGGGCGGCGCGGTTTCCAGCAGATGGCCGATGCACCAGGTAACCGTGACGTTCGGGCCCAGCCAGCAACCATCGCCACGACGCGTGGCGCCGAGCACGGCTGCGATGTCCTTGGCCTGGGACGGTTTTTCACACAGGTACAGCTGCATAGCGCCGTTTCTCTCAGCGGTTTTCTTGGGGCCTAGCATGGTCATGGTTGCGCGCCGGAGCAAGTTTTATCTGTATGGATATACAGATGAAAACGTTGCCCTGCGTTGCGGCGGATATCTCCGGGGCCGCATTCAGGCGATCCGTAGGCAAGCAGAATGAATTTCTCGCAAGGGGATCGCTCATAACTTGCAGAGCGGTACAAACCGCAAGAGAAGTTAATGGGGCCAAGGAGAGTCACTTAATGAATTCGATGCCAAACGGCAACGGACAGGCGACCACACGTTTGATCCTCGTCGTTGAAGATGATCCAACGATCCTGGAATTCCTCTGTGAAATCCTGGAAGACGAGGGATTTGTCGTCGAGCCACGGGAAAGCGCAGATGCGGCGCTGACGTTTCTCGAAGAAAGCGCCGATTACGTCGACCTGTTGCTGACCGATATCACCATGCCGGGCCTGATAAATGGTGCGGACCTGGCCAACCTGACCGGCGACCGCTGGCCGCAGATACCCTTATTGATCATGTCCGGTTTCGAAACGCCGGAAAGCGCCGGGATCAAGCATCACGCTTCGTTCATCGCCAAGCCTTGGGCGTTGGGGCAGATGCTGGATCTGGTGGAGAGCACGGTGAAGGATCACTCGGTTCATTGAGAGACTTGGCAGACAGCCTGTGGCGAGGGAGCTCGCTCCCGCTCGGTTGCGCTGCGACCGCCAGAGGGGCCTGCTTCGCAGTCCAGCGGGAGCAAGCTCCCTCGCCACGGGAGGATCAGGTTCCGCAGGGTTAATTACCCTCAGTTCTTATCCAAGTCCACATTCCGCGTTTCCCGCAGGCAGAACATGCCCACTACGAGGCTCACGCCGGTAATCACCACCGGGTACCAAAGCCCATAGAAAATATCGCCGGTGTAGACCACCAGAGCGAACGACACGGTGGGCAGGAAACCGCCGAACCAGCCGTTGCCGATGTGGTAGGGCAGGGACATGGAGGTGTAGCGGATCCGCGTCGGGAACAGTTCAACCATGAGCGCTGCCAGTGGGCCGTAGCACATGGCCGAAATGATGATCAGCGCCACGATCAAGGCGACGATCATCGGCCGATTGATCTGCTGGGCGTCGGCCTTCTGCGGATAGCCGGCCAGGGTCACGGCGCCGCGCAGGGCCGCTTCGTCATAGCCTTCGAGTTTCACGTCACCGACGCTGACCTGCACTGTGCTGCCGGTCGGGGCTGCGACGCTGCTGTAGGGCAGGCCTTGCTTGACCAGGAACGTCTTGACCTTGTCGCAAGGGCTGTCGAAACGTGCCTTGCCCACCGGGTCGAACTGGAAGGTGCAGGTGGCCGGGTCGGCAACCACAGTGATAGGCGCCTGACGGCTCGCCAGGTCGATGGCCGGGTTGGCATAGTGGGCCAGGGTCTTGAAGATCGGAAAGTAGAGCGCCGTCGCCAGCAGCAGGCCGATCATCAGCACGGGTTTGCGTCCGACCTTGTCCGAGAGCCAGCCAAAGAAGATGAAAAACGGTGCGCCGATCACCACGCTGACGATCAGCAAACTGTTGGCCAGGGCCGGGTCCATCTTCAGGAACTGGGTCAGGAAAAACAGCACATAGAACTGCGCAGCGTAGAACGTCACCGCTTGGCCTGCGTTGATGCTGAACAGGGCGATCAACACCACTTTCAGGTTTTCCCATTTGCCGAAGGACTCGCGGATCGGTGCCTTGCAGCACTTGCCTTCTTCTTTCATTTTCACGAAGGACGGCGATTCATGCAGGCTCAGGCGGATCCAGGTGGAGATGCCCAGGAGCAGGATCGACAGCAGGAACGGAATGCGCCAGCCCCAGACTTCGAATTGATCGCCGGTGAAGTAGCGGCAGCCCAGCACCACCAGCAGCGAGAGCAATAACCCGAGGGTGGCCGTGGATTGAATCCAGCTGGTATGAAAGCCGCGCTTGCCTATCGGGGCATGTTCGGCGACATAAGTGGCGGCACCGCCATACTCACCGCCCAGGGCCAGGCCCTGGAGCATGCGCAGCAGCACGAGGATGATCGGCGCGGCGATGCCGATGCTGGCGTAGTTGGGCAGCAGGCCGACGCAGAACGTCGCCAGGCCCATCAACACGATGGTGGCCAGGAACGTGTATTTGCGCCCGATCATGTCGCCCAACCGTCCGAACACCAGTGCACCGAACGGTCGCACGATGAAGCCGGCGGCGAATGCCATCAGGGCGAAGATAAACGCCGTGGTGTCATTGACCCCGGCAAAGAACTGTTTGCTGATGACCGCCGCCAGAGCGCCGTAGAGAAAAAAGTCGTACCACTCGAACACCGTCCCCAGGGAGGAGGCGAAGATGACTTTCTGGGTTTCCTGGCTGGTGCCTGCGCTACGCGTGGCTTCCAGGGGCTGAACGTGTTCAGACATAGCACTATCCCTCACAGTGATTGTTTTTGTTGTTCCACTGCCGACGCCGGTAGGGCGTCTTCTGCTTTGATGCGTTCCTTGAATCGACACGTTTTTTCCCTGTGGGAGCGGGCTTGCTCGCGAAGGCGGTGTGTCATCCACCATAAAAGGTGGCCGTATGATTGCATTCGCGAGCAAGCCCGCTCCCACAGGAGGCTGACTTGTTCTTCAGACCGCGGCAGGTACTTTTTCGATGCTGGTGTTCCTCGTGGCTGGGTTGAGGATCATCTGCGCCGCTTTCTCGGCAATCATCAATGTCGGCGAGCAAGTGTTGCCCGAGGTGATGCGCGGCATGATCGAGGCGTCGGCGATGCGCAGGCCCCTGATGCCATGGACGCGCAATTGCGCATCCACCACCGCGTCGCGGTCCTGGCCCATGCGGCAGGTGCCGACCGGGTGGAAAATCGTCGTGCCGATGCGGGCGGCGGCCTGGTGCAGTTCCTCTTCGGTCTGCAGGCTGGGGCCCGGCAGGTATTCCACTGGGTTGAAGCTGCCCAGGGCCGGGGCCGCGACGATGCGCCGGGTCAGGCGGATGGCGTCGGCGGCGACCCGCAAGTCTTCGGGGTGGCTCAGGTAGTTGGGTTGGATCAGTGGTGCTTCGTGCGGATCGGCGGAGCGGATGTCTACCCGGCCTCGACTTTGCGGACGCAGGTCGCACACCGATGCGGTGAACGCTGGAAAGCTGTGCAGTGGTTCGCCAAAACGCTCCAGGGACAATGGTTGGACGTGGTACTCCAGGTTGGCGCGGGTCTGTTCCGGGCCCGAGCGGGCGAACGCACCGAGTTGGCTTGGCGCCATCGACAATGGGCCGCTGCGGTCGTACAAGTAGCGCAGGCCCATGCCCATCTTGCCCCACAAGGTGCCGGCGATCTGGTTCAGGGTCCGGGCGTTTTCCAATTGATAGATCAACCGCAGTTGCAAGTGATCCTGCAGGTTGCCGCCGACGCCGGGCAGCTCATGAACCACGCCGATACCCAGGCGCTGGAGCAGGTTGCGCGGGCCAATCCCGGAGCGCTGCAGGATTGTCGGCGAGCCAACGGCGCCAGCGCACAGGACGATTTCCTTGCGGGCCTTGAAGGTCATGCCTTTGCCTTGCCAGCGAGCGCTGACGGCGTGGGCCCGGTCGTCACGCAACAGCACGCGATCCACTTCGACGTCGGTCAATACGGTCAGGTTGGCGCGGTTGCGAATCGGTTTGAGAAAGGCCTTGGCCGCGTTCCAGCGCACGCCGGCCTTCTGGTTGACCTGGAAGTAGCCGCAGCCTTCATTGTCACCGCCGTTGAAATCGTCGACGTTGGGAAGACCGCTCTGTTCGGCGGCGGTACGGAACGCATCGAGGATCGGCCATGACAGGCGCTGGCGTTCGACCCGCCATTCGCCGGCGGCACCATGGAGTTCGGAGTCTCCGGCGAAGTGGTTCTCGCTCTGCCGGAACAGTGGCAGCACGTCATTCCAGGCCCAGCCGGGGTTGCCTTCGGCGGCCCAGCCATCGTAGTCCGCGGCCTGGCCGCGCATGTAGATCATGCCGTTGATGGACGAGCAACCGCCCAACACCTTGCCGCGAGGGTAGCTCAGGGCGCGCCCTTGCAGGCCGGGTTGCGCCTCGGTCTTGAAGCACCAGTCGGTGCGCGGGTTGCCGATGCAGAACAGGTAGCCGACCGGGATATGAATCCACGGATAGTTATCGCGCCCGCCGGCTTCGAGCAGCAGCACTCGATGCTGTGGGTTGGCCGAAAGCCGGTTGGCCAGCAGGCACCCGGCCGGGCCGGCACCCACGATCACGTAATCGTATTCATCGACGACAGGTTGCATTCGCGACCTCATTTATTGTTCTTGTGGGTCCATCCTAGTTGTTAGTTTTCGTTAAAAGAATGTTAGTTTTTGCGCAGCCGCTGTGCGTTTATAAACAGTCCCGCCCAAGAGGAATGCAAGGATGGCCCATGTTTGACTGGAATGACCTGCGCTATTTCCTGGAGCTGCAACGCAGCGGCCGTCTGCTAACGGCGGCGCGGCGGCTGAACACCACTCACGCTACGGTGGCCAGGCACATCGAAGCCATCGAGAAAAGCCTGGGTACGGCGCTGTTCGTCCAGCATGCCCAAGGCTATGAATTGACCCCTGCCGGCGAGGCGTTGCTCAAGCACGCCGAGGCCATGGAAAACGTGGCATTGCTGGCCCAGGAGGACATCACCCAGTCCAGCGCGCCCCTGGGCAAGATCCGCCTGGGGGTGACCGAAGGGCTGGGCATCATGTTCCTCGCCAGCCGCATGGATGGGCTGTTCCAGCGTTATCCGGGGTTGGAAGTGGAGCTGGTGGCGGTGCCACGCTTTGTCAGTATCCTCAACCGTGAGGCGGAAATCAGCATTCACCTCGAACGCCCGTCGGCCGACCTGCTGGTGACCCGCAAGCTCACCGACTACAGCCTGGCGCTGTACACCAGCCAGGCCTACCTGGACCGCTCGCCACCCTTGCGGAACCGGGAAGACCTGGCCCGTCACGCCTGGATCGGCTACGTCGATGACCTGCTGTTCAGCCAGGAACTGATGTTCCTCAACAGCTTTTGCCGCAACCCCCGGGTGGTGTTCCACAGCACCAGCGTCATCGCCCAGCAACAAGCCGCGCGCTCAGGTTTGGGGATCGCCGTATTGCCTTGCTTCATGGCCAGCGGCGATCCGGCGCTGGTGCCTTTGTTGCCAGACGAAACCATCCGCCGCAGCTATTGGATCAGCACCCGCCGCGAACTGCATAAATCCGTACGGTTGCGGGTGCTGTGGGATTACGTGGTGCAGTTGTGTGAGCGGGAGCAGGGGCTGCTGATCCCCTGATCTCGGTAAATTGGGTACAAGGCCTGGCCGCCCAAGCCCCCTTTTATGGCCCCCAATGCCCTCAAGCCGATGCCCTGACGTGCCTTAGTGTGGGAACTGCCAGACCCACAACAAAAAAGGCGCAACCATCGCGCTGCCAAGAGGGCTTTATGTCGGCAACCACGTCTTCCATCCTGCTTCACTGCGCCACCTTTGTGCTGCTCGGTTCGCTGCTCGCTGGTTGCGGCGAGGAAGCCAAGCCTCCCGCGGCCACGGTATTCACGGCCATGCCCGCGGACGCAGCGTTGGCCCAGGTCTACGACAGCAGTTGCAAGCTCTGCCACGCCAACCCCGGCGCCGGGGCGCCGTTGACCGGCGATACAAATGCCTGGGCGCCGCGCGTGGCCCAGGGCGCCGACACCCTGTTGGACCACGCAATCAATGGCTACAACGGCATGCCTCCGATGGGGCTGTGCATGCACTGTTCCGAGGAGCAGTTCGTGGCGCTGATCGCCTTCATGTCCGGCCAACCGATCCAGTGACCAGCGGGGACTACAGCATGACGATGGATTTCTCACGGCGCCGGCTGCTGCAAGGGGCCGGCATGCTCGCAGCTTTTACCGCGCTGGGCAGCCAGGGCGCCCTGGCCGAGTTGATGCGCGCGCCGCGACTGATTCCCTGGCGCAACTGGTCGGGGGCACAGAGTTGCTTGCCAGCCGCTCGCCTGGCACCCAAGGATCTCGACGAACTGGTGCAAGTGGTGATGCGGGCCGAGGGGCGGATTCGTCCGGTGGGTTCCGGGCATTCCTTCAGCGCGTTGGTGCCCACTGACGGGACGTTGCTGTCGCTGAGTTTTTTCAGCGGCCTGCTGGACCACGACGCGGCCAGCCTGCAGGCCGAGTTCGGCGGCGGCACGCCCATGTCGCGCATGGGCCCGGCGCTCAAGGCCATCGGCCAGGCGCTGCCGAACATGGCCGACGTGGATTACCAGACCCTGGCCGGCGCCATCGCCACCTCGACCCACGGTACCGGCAAGGCGTTCGGCTCGTATGCCTCGCAAGTGGTCGGCCTGCAGTTGGTAACGGCCAGTGGCGAGGTGCTCGATTGCGATGCCAAGCGCCACCCCGAAGTATTCCTGGCCGGTCGGGTGTCCCTCGGCGCGCTGGGCCTGGTGACGCGCGTCCGCTTGCAGAACCGTCCGGCTTATCGGCTGCGTGAACGCCAATGGGTGGCCAAAACCGAAGAGCTGCTCGAGGACGTCGAAAGCAACACCCGTGACAATCAGCACTGGGAGATGCAGGTCGTTACCCATTCCGACTATGCGCTGTCGATAGCCCTGAACGAAACCACGGATCCGGCCACGCCGCCGATCAGCCCCGAAGAGGAGGGCGGCAACGAATTCGTCAGCTTGATCGAGAATCTCGACAAGTACGGCAGCGATTTTCCCGCCGCCCGCCGAGCACTGCTCAACAGCTTGCGGCTGCTGGCCAGTTTCGATGATCGGGTCGGTGATTCCCATGACATCTACGCCAACTCCCGCACCGTGCGCTTCAACGAGATGGAATATTCGGTGCCAGCCGAATGGGGGCCCGCGTGCCTGCGTGAGATCCTCGCGTTGATTCGCGACAAGGATCTGCGCACCTGGTTTCCCATCGAATACCGCTATGTGAAGGCCGACGATATTGCCCTGAGCATGTTTGAAGGCCGGGACAGTTGCTCGATCTCCGTGCACCAGCACTATCAGATGGATCATCACAATTTCTTCGCGGCCATCGAGCCGATTTTCTGGAAATACCAGGGCCGTCCACATTGGGGAAAGTTGCATTCCCTCAACGCCAAGGCGCTACAGACGCTCTATCCGCGCTGGGCTGAATTTACCCAGGTGCGCCAGGCATTGGACCCTGCGGGCAAGTTCCTCAACGGGCATCTTTCATCGATTCTGGGGGTGAGCTGATGGGCTTCAATCGTCGTGGTTTCCTGAGGGGTACGCTGGGCGCGGGGGTCTTGCTTGCTGGCGCCGGCGCCTGGTTTCGGCCTGATGACCTGGGAGGGCCGTACAGCGATTATTTCCGCCAGTTGAACCGCGAACTCAAGGCCAACGGCCCCATGCGTCCGGTGATGGTGGTGGACCTGGATCGTCTGGACCACAACATCGACGTGGTGACGGCCTCGGTCCGGCGCACCGGCAAGCAACTGCGCCTGGTGGAAAAATCATTGCCGTCGCCCGGGCTGCTGCACTACATCGCCCAGCGGGCCGAGACCCGACGGTTGATGTCGTTCCACCAGCCGTTTCTCAATCACGACGCGGTGCAGTTTCCCGAGGCCGATATCCTGTTGGGCAAGCCCTTGCCGGTGCGCTCTGCCGAGTTGTTCTATCAACGCCACAAGGGGCCGTTCGATCCGTCGCGGCAATTGCAGTGGCTGCTGGACACGCCCGAACGGCTTGAGCAATACCGGGCGCTGGCCCAGAGCCTGGGGACGCGTTTGCGAGTCAATATTGAGTTGGATGTCGGCCTGCATCGCGGTGGCGTGGCCGACGACGCGGCGCTGGACGCGATGCTCAAGCAGATCCGCGCCCATCCGGCGCAGCTGGAATTCGCCGGGTTCATGGGCTACGACCCGTTCGTGGGCATGGGCGTGCCCGAACTGCTGGCCAGTCCCGAGACGCTGCTGGCCCGGGTCATGGCGATCTACAAAACCAGGGTGGACTTCGTCCGTTTGCGCTACCCCGATTTATGGCATCCGAGCCTGACCTTCAACACCGCCGGCAGCCCCAGCTATCGCCTGCATGAACGGGAAAATCTCAGCACCGAAGTGTCGGTGGGCACGGCCATGCTCAAGCCCAGCCACTATGACCTGCCGTCATTGAGCGAGCACGTGCCGGCGGCCTTTATCGCCACCCCAGTGCTGAAAAGCACCGGCGCGGTGAACATCCCGGCGCTGGATGAGCGGTCGCGGATTTTTTCCTGGTGGGATGTGAACCAACGCGCCACGTTCTTCATCTATGGCGGCAACTGGATGGCCGACTTCGAATCACCGCGCGGCTTGAAGAGCAACGGTCTTTACGGCCGCAGCTCCAACCAGGAAATGGTCAACGGTTCCGAAGCGGTGGGGCTGGCGGTGGAAGACCAGGTGTTCCTGCGACCGACCCAGACCGAGTCGGTGCTGCTGCAATTTGGCGACCTGCTGGCGGTGCGGGGCGGCAGGATTGTCGAGAGCTGGCCGGTTTATAGCTGATTCAGTCCTGCCAAGACAAAACCTGCGGTGAAACGAATGCCTGTGAAACATTTCTAGAACGCAAACGGAATACTGATCTTGGCCCACAGCATCTCGCCCTCGGTGCGGTTTTCCACGGCGAATTCCTTGGCCCAGCGGATTTCGGCGCTGGCGTACTTGAGGAAGGTCAGGTGCAACGCCGGGCCGATGGCGAAGACCTGGCCGCGCACGCCGTCGTCCACATCCTGCCCGGCGAATTGCACGGTGCGGCCGTACTGTTTGTCGTCGGTGGTCTGCTTGAGGTAATAGCCGTTTAGCCCCAGCCTCAGGTTGTCGGTCACGCGATAGCTGGCGGAATAGTCGAAGTGGAAAATCTGCCCAGAACGGTAGTCGGTGTCCTTGTTCTTGCGGTTGAAACTGTAGGTGGTTTTCATCGACACCTCGGTGTCTTCCGAGGGCAACCAGGTGAAGGAAAACAGCGGCTTGTAGGTATAGAAATTATTGCTCGTGTTGGCCAATCGATCGGTGCTGTATTCGCCGGTTGGCACGGTGATTTCCACTGCTGCGGCCAGGGTCAGGTTCTTGCCCATGTCCCAGAGCACAATGGGCGAAATGGTGGTATCGCCCATGCCCTCGCGGGTGTCGTGCAGGCCGAACACCGAGACTTCCTGCTTGATCCAGGGTTGGGCGATGTAGATCCCCGCCCGCCCGCCGGCCACCCGCAACGGGCTGAGGTAATCGATACGTGGGACCACTGCCGTGGATTCGATTTCCACGTCCGGCAGTTCACCGCCCAACGAGCTGATATTGAATTTCCGGGCTTTGTAATGGTTGTAGTAGAGGTTGAACGCGACCATGTGGTCCGGAAGGCTGTCGACTTCCAGCGGCAACACAAAAAAGCCATCGGTGCCGGGGCCGATGTTGTCGACCCCCGATTCGCTAGCCAATGCGGGCAGGGTACCGGCGCTGGCCAGGGCGAGGGTCAGTTGCAAGACATATCTGCTGCGGATCGGGTTCATGGAGGGCTCATTATTATTGTTGGAGAGGCACCGAAAGTCCGAGCCATACAAATAAGCCGTTCGCCGCTGCCGGGGCAGGGTAATGGCGGCCACGCAGGGGACTTGCGCGGCCAGATTTTTGTACCCCCTGATCTGCCGGGCCATGCTAACGTTGATGAAACAACCGGTTACAAAAACGCCTCCTAACGTGCTCCGGAACCCGCCCATGCCGATGAAAGTCGTCGATCCCACCTATGAACTGGCGCTGGTGTCGCCGTTTCTGCTGCAAACCCTGGCCGAGGTGGTGACGGACAAGGGCTTCGATGCCGCCAGCTTGTGTCGTGGCGTGGGGTTTGGCCTCGACGATTTGCAGGATCCTGCCCAGCGCATTTCCTACCGCCAGGCGGTGGCCATGATACAGCGGGCGCTCAGGCTGTTGCCCGATCAGGGACTGGGGTTGTGGGTCGGCGACCGTAACGTGCTCGGCACCCTGGGCCTGCTGGGCCACGTTGTGTCGTTATGCGAGACCCTGCGCGATGCCTTCGCCTTGGGCGTGCGTTACCAGCACACCACCGGCGGCATTGCGGTGACCAGCGTCGGAGAAACCACTGACCGAATCATGGTCGAGGCGACCTGCCGCCTGCCTTTTGCCGAGATCCAGATATTTGCGGTGGAGGAGTTTTTCGCCAGCCTCATGGTTTATGGCCGCGCGCTGGCCGGGCCCGACTTCAAGCCCCAGGCCGTGGAGTTCATGCACGCCGCGCCGTCCTATGCCCAGGAATACCTGCGGATATTGGGACCGGATGTGCGTTTTGGTTGCCGGCACAACCGCATGCTGATTGACGCGCACTGGCTGGGCGTGCGCTTGCCCAATCACCACCCGCTGGCTTTGCGCCAGGCATTGGCGTTGCTGGAGCAGGAGGCCACCGAGGTCCACCAGAAGATCGATCTGATCCAGGCCGTGGAGCGGGCGATCGCCCGGGACCTGACCCGTGGCAGCCACATCGAAAAAATCGCCGGCGATCTCAACATGAGCAGCCGCACCCTGCGCCGGCGCCTGACCGAACACAGCCTGACCTTCGAAGCCTTGCTCGAACAAGTACGCCGCAGCCGGACCCTGAACCTGCTGGCCAATCCCGAACTGTCCATCGAGCGCATCACCGAGGAAGTCGGCTACAGCGACGTGCGCAGTTTCCGCCGGGCATTCCGGCGCTGGACCGGAAAGAGCCCCAGCGCCTTTCGCAGCGAGGGCACTGAGGCTCAGCTCTAAGGTTATGTCCAAACGGTATTTCTCAAGCCCCGGGCCGTTTCCCTAAGATCACGTCATAACTCGTTATGACAAGTGAAAGGGTCCATGTCCGACAACGTTCTTTCCCTCAGCAGCGTGCCGCTGCACACCCAGCTACGCGACGTGTTGCGCTCGCGCATTCTCGACGGCCAGTACCCCCAGGGCAGCCAGATGCCCTCCGAAAGCGAGCTTGGCGCGCTGTTTCGCGTCAGCCGCATCACTGTGCGCCAGGCCCTGGGGGATCTGCAAAAAGAAGGGTTGATCTTCAAGATCCACGGCAAGGGCACGTTCGTGGCCAAGCCCAAGACCTTCCAGAACGTCAGCACGCTCCAGGGCCTGGCGGAGTCCATGACCGGCCGTGGCTTCGAGGTGATCAACCGCCTGCACAGTTTCAAGTTCATCGCTGCCGACAAGCTGGTGGCCGAGCGCTTGAAGATCACCGAAGGGGACACGGTGGCGCAGATCAAGCGGGTGCGGCTGATCAACCGAGAACCGATTTCCCTGGAGGTCACCTACCTGCCCAAGGCCCTCGGTGAGCGACTGGAAAAAGCTGACCTGGTGACCCGTGACATTTTCCTGATCCTGGAAAACGACTGCGCCTTGACCTTGGGGCACGCGGACCTGGCCATCGATGCGGTGCTGGCCGACAGCGACCTGACCCAGGCGCTGGAGGTCGAAGCCGGTTCGCCCATCATGCGCATCGAGCGCTTGACCCATGATGCCGACGGCCAGCCGTTGGACTTCGAACACCTCTATTACCGCGGCGATGCCTTCCAGTACCGCTTGCGGATCGACCGACAAAAGGGGACGCAGGCATGACCCACAGCTCCACGACTCGAAGTACCCTCGAACAGGAATACGACATTGTGGTCATCGGTGGCGGCACCGCCGGGCCCATGGCGGCAATCAAGGCCAAGGAGCGCAACCGCGACTTGCGCGTGCTGCTGGTGGACAAGGCCAACGTCAAGCGCAGCGGCGCAATCAGCATGGGCATGGACGGCTTGAACAACGCGATCATCCCCGGCCATTCCACGGCCGAGCAGTACACCAAGGAAATCACTATCGCCAATGACGGCATCGTCAACCAGGCGACGGTGTACGCCTATGCGACCCATAGCTTCGAGACGATCGAGCAGTTGGACCGGTGGGGCGTGAAGTTCGAGAAGGACGAAACCGGCGACTACGCGGTGAAGAAAGTTCACCACATGGGCGCCTACGTGCTGCCGATGCCGGAAGGGCATGACATCAAGAAAGTCCTGTACCGCCAGTTGAAGCGGGCACGGGTGAGCATCACCAATCGACTGGTCTGCACCCGCTTGCTGACCGACGACGAAGGCGCAGTGAACGGCGTGATGGGCTTCGATTGCCGCACCGCCGACTTTCATGTGATCAAGGCCAAGGCTGTCATCCTCTGCTGCGGCGCGGCGGGGCGCCTGGGCTTGCCGGCCTCTGGCTACCTGATGGGCACTTACGAAAACCCGACCAACGCCGGCGACGGCTATGCCATGGCCTACCACGCTGGTGCCGAACTGGCGAACCTGGAGTGCTTCCAGATCAATCCGTTGATCAAGGATTACAACGGCCCGGCATGCGCCTATGTCACCGGACCACTGGGCGGCTATACCGCCAACAACAAAGGTGAACGCTTCATCGAGTGCGACTACTGGAGCGGGCAGATGATGTGGGAGTTCCATCAGGAACTCGAAGGCGGCAATGGTCCGGTCTTTCTCAAGCTCGATCACCTGGCCGAAGAAACCATCCAGAACATCGAAGAGATCCTGCACAGCAACGAGCGGCCCAGTCGCGGCCAATTCCACGCCAACCGTGGCACCGACTACCGCACGCAAATGGTGGAAATGCACATCTCCGAAATCGGTTTTTGCAGCGGTCATTCGGCATCGGGCGTGTGGGTCAACGAGCGGGCCGAGACATCGGTCAAGGGGCTTTACTCGGCCGGCGACATGGCAGCGGTACCGCACAACTACATGCTCGGGGCGTTCACCTACGGCTGGTTCGCCGGCAACAATGCCGCGGACTTCGTGGCCGGGAAAGATTTTTCAACGCTGGATGCCGGGCAGATCGAACGGGAAAAGGCCCGGGTCTATGCGCCGTTGGACCGCGAGCACGGCCTGCCGCCAGCCCAGGTGGAATACAAGCTGCGGCGCTTCGTCAACGATTACCTGCAACCGCCGAAGGTCACCAAGAAAATGCAGATCGGCCTGCAACGCTTCAGCGATATCCAGCGCGACCTGGACCAGATCAAGGCCCACAACGCTCACGAATTGATGCGCGCCATGGAGGTCAGCATGATTCGCGATTGCGCCGAAATGGCCGCGCGGGCCTCGCTGTTCCGCGCTGAAAGCCGTTGGGGCCTGTACCACTATCGGGTCGATCACCCACAACGCAACGACAGCGACTGGTTCTGCCATTGCCACCTGAAGAAGGGCGACGACGGCGTGATGACCTCGTTCAAGAAAGCTGTCGAGCCCTACATCATCGCCCTCGATGCCGACGAACTGCAGGCCTACGACCGGCTGCGGGTCGGTGCCGACGCGGCGTGAGCCTTCCACCCAGAGAGACCGCCCATGGCCTATCAACCCCAGGAAATTTTTTTCCGCTCCAATGCCCCCGTCACCGTGGACGAGGACAAATGCATCGCCCACAAAGGCTGCACCGTCTGCGTCGACATCTGCCCCATGGACCTGCTGGCGATCAACCCGGCCACCCAGAAGGCCTACATGGCGTTCGATGAATGCTGGTATTGCATGCCCTGTGAAAAGGACTGCCCGACCGGGGCGGTAAAAGTCGAGATTCCGTACCTGTTGCGCTGACCGCGACACCGCATTCGCGAGCAAGCCCGCTCCCACAAGGGATCGAAGCCAGTCGCAAATCTTATGTACACCGATAAACCTGTGGGAGCCGGGCTTGCCCGCGAATGCGGCCAGTCCTGACACCCAAAAAGCCATCCGGCCGCACCCGGACGCTCTATTCAGAACACCCCTCGTTTCCCACCGTGCCCTGATCACGGCGGAGACGAATATCCAATAAATGATTCGAGGGGACACACCCATGTTATTGCGTGCAGCACTGGCCGGTCTGGTACTGGCTTCATTGACCCTGCCTGCCCAGGCAGAAACCATCCGTATCGCCATCGGCACCCAGGACACCACCATCAACTGCGCCGCCGGCGGGTTGCTGATCCGTGAGCTGGGCCTGTTGGACAAATATTTGCCCCACGACGGCGCCTACAAGGACGCCCAGTACGACGTCCAATGGAAGAACTTCACCAGCGGTGCGCCGCTGACCAACGAGATGGTCGCCGGCAAACTCGACTTTGGCGCCATGGCCGATTTCCCCGGGGCGTTCAACGGCGTGGCGTTTGAAACCGCCGGCAAGCACAGCCTGTTCATCAGCGTACTGTCGGGCAGCACCCAGGGCAGCGGCAACGGCATCGTAGTGCCCAGTGCGTCGGGCGTGCAGTCGCTGGCCGAGCTCAAGGGCAAGACCATTTCCGTGCCGTTTGCGTCCACCGCCCACGGCATGTTGTTGCGCGCCGTCGCGGCCCAGGGCTGGGACCCGCTCAAGGACGTGAACATCATTGCCCAGCCGCCGGAGGTGGCCGGCTCGGCGTTGCAGGCGGGCAAGATCGATGCCCACGCCGACTTCGTGCCGTTCGCCGAACTGTTCCCCAGCCGGGGCTTCGCCCGCAAGATCTACGACGGTGCCCAGGCCAGCACGCCGACGTTCCATGGCGCGCTGGTGGACCAGGCCTATGCGAAAAAGTACCCGGAGATCGTCGTGGCGTACCTGCGCGCGTCTATCGAGGCCAATCAATTGCTGGCCGCCGAACCTGAGAAGTACAGCGAGCTGATCGCCAAGGTCACCGGAGTGGATGCCGAGGTCAATTACCTGTTCCACGGACCGCTGGGCGTGCAGACCCGAGACCTGACCTGGAAGCCGGAATATCGCCAAGCCGTCGGCACCGCCATCGACACCCTCAAGCTGCTGAAAAAGGCTGATCGTGGCCTGGATCTCAACACCTTCATCGATGACCAGTACATCCGCGCCGCCTTCAAGGCGTCGAACCTGGATTACGCGGCGCAACTGGGCAACTACGCCCAGACGCCCCTCAACACGGCCGACGCCCTGACTGGCAAAGCCATCAGCGATTTCAGCCGTGTGGCCGAGATCTGGGTGCGCGGTGAACCGAAGGTGCGCCATTACGCCTCGGCCCAATCAGCCTTCGCCGCGCTGGCCAGCCTCAAGCAGGAAGGCAAGGGCATCCGCGCTGTCTATGCCCAGGCCAGCGACAGCGGGATCAAGCTGTTGGCCGAACAAGCGTGGTTCGCCAGTGATGCCAAGGGCCAGCTCAGCGCGTTCCTGCTCAAGGGCCAGGCCCAGCAGTTTGCTAGCGCCCAGGGCGGCAAGGTCTTGGACTTTACCGAGGCCACCACCCAGGCGGTCGCCGCCCGCTGACTTGCAAATAACCTGTGGGAGCGGGCTTGCTCGCGAAGGCGTCAGCACATTCGACATCTTTGCAGGCTGACCCACCGCTTTCGCGAGCAAGCCCGCTCCCACAGGGACTCCACACCAGAGGATAAATCAGTGTTCTCAACATCCAAACGCTGGCTCCTGCGAGCCGCTTCATTGCTGCTTTGCCTGCTGTTCTGGCAGCTCGCCGCCAACGGCCACTGGGACCTCGGCCTGGTGACCTTCGCCAACGTACCGACGCCGCTGGCGGTGATCCAGGCTGCGCTCGGCCTGGGGGAGTCCGGCAATCTCGCTCGGCACTTGGGCAGCAGTCTGGGGCGAGTGTTTGCCGGCTATGGCGCGGCGCTGGTACTTGGCGTGGCGCTGGGCGTCGCCATTGGTCGTTCGAAATGGGCCGAAGATTTGCTGTTGCCGCCGTTGGAAGTCCTGCGACCGATCCCAGCAGTGGCCTGGATTCCCCTGGCGATCCTGATGTTTCCCTCCTCGGAACTGTCGATGGTGTTCATCACCTTTACCGGGGCGTTGTTTCCGATCCTGCTCAATACCGTGCACGGCGTCGAAGGCGTGGACCGACGGCTGATCGCCTCGGCGAAAAGCCTCGGTGCCGGACGCCGGGCGATCCTGCTGGAAGTGATCCTGCCGGGTGCCGCGCCGAGCATCATTACCGGCCTGGCCATCGGCATGGGCACGTCGTGGTTCTGTCTGGTGACGGCAGAAATGATCGCCGGCCAATACGGCATCGGCTACTACACCTGGGCGTCCTACACCGTACAGAACTACCCCGACATCGTCGTCGGCATGCTGCTGATCGGCGTGCTGGGCATGGGCAGCAGTTTGTTGATCAAACGCCTGGGCGGGCTGGCCACGCCTTGGCATCGACCGCGAGGAAAAGCCTGATGAGTGCAATGCAAACGTCGGAGGGGCGGATCGATATCCGTCAGTTGTCCATTGTTCTCGGCCAAGGTACCCAAGCCTTCGAAGCCGTCCAGGGCCTCGATTGCCAGATCGAGGCGGGCCAGTTCGTCTGCGTCCTGGGGCCGTCCGGCTGCGGGAAGTCCACGTTGCTCGGCGCCCTGGCCGGGCATCTGCAACCGCGCACCGGCGCCCTGAATGTCGACGGCCTGCCAGTGTCCGGACCTTCGCCCCAGCGGGGCATGGTGTTCCAGCAACACACGTTGTTTCCCTGGCGTAGCGTGCGCGACAACGTCGCCTTCGGCCTGAAGATGCGTGGCCTGGGCAAGGCCGAGCGGCACCGGGCCGCCGATGAAATCCTTGCCCTGGTGGGCCTTGAAGGGTTTGCCGGGCACTGGCCGGATCAGCTCTCGGGGGGCATGCAGCAACGGGTGGAAATCGCCCGGGTGTTGGTCAATCGGCCACGGCTGTTGTTGATGGATGAACCCTTCGGCGCGCTGGATGCGTTGACCCGGTTGAACATGCAGGAACTGCTGCTGGATATCTGGACGCGCATCCGCACCACCGTGGTGTTCGTGACCCACGATATCGATGAGGCGCTGTTCCTGGCCGATCGCTTGCTGGTGATGAGCCCGCGCCCCGGACGAATCATCGAGGACCTGCGCCTGGATTTCCCCCGACCACGCACGACCGAGCTGGTCACCCGCCCTGAATTCGCCCGTTTGAAGCGCCACTGCCTCGAGCTGCTGCGCCATGAAGAAGGCCGGCAACTGCCGCGCCTCAATCCTCTCGGGCTTCCCTCTGAAACCTCCTTGCCGCGATTTGCCCTATGACCTCTCTATTCGAAGACACCGACAACGACGACATCCTCACCCTGCAACCGCGTCTCACCGACGAGGACCCGGGCGTGCGCCGCATCGCCCTGATCGAACTGGCCGACCTTGAAGAGCCCGAAGGCCTGCTGTGGTTGGTCGATCGCCTGGCCCAGGACCCCAGCGCCGAAGTGCGGGCCGAAGCCGCGCGATTATTGGAAGCCTGGGAAGACGCCCCGGTGGTCGCGGCGCTGTGCCAGGCCCTGACCGATCCGTGCGCGACCGTGCAGGCCGCCGCCGCCCAGAGCCTGAGCCTGCTCAAGAGCGAAGCGGCGGGGAGGGTGATCCTGCCTTGGGCCGTCCATGGGGATGTCAGTGTGCGCGTCGCGGCGTTCAGGGCTTTGCGCGAGTTGCGTCTGGCCGACGCCGCGCCGGCAGCCATCGCCGCCCTGGCCGATGGCGATGCCAGCGTACGCCGCGAAGCGGTCGGCGTACTGGGCTGGCTCAAGCACCTCGACGCCTTGCCGGCCCTGGCCCGGCTTGCCAGTGACGACCCGGACAGCGACGTGCGCCGCGCCGCCACCGGCGCCCTCGGCCTGGCCTCGGATGCGCAAGTCTTGCCGGCCCTGCGCCAGGCGTTGCAGGACCCGGCCTGGGCGGTGCGCGAAGAAGCCGCCACGACCTTGGGCAAGGTCGGCCACGCCGATGCCGGCCCGGCGCTGATCGACGCGCTGGGCGACGATTATTGGCAAGTGCGCCTGCGTGCCACCCGCAGCCTCGGCCGCTTGCGCTACGCCCCGGCGTTGCCGGCCCTGATCGAAACCCTGGACCATCGCATCAGCAACTTGCGCAAAGAAGCGGCCCTGGCCTTGGGCGAGTTGGCTGATCGCAACGCGATCCCGGCCTTGCAGGCAGCCCAGGACGACGGCGACCCCGAAGTGCGCAAAGCCGTGCGCATTGCCTTGGGCCAACTGCAATGAATCCCCTGGCGATTGGCAATTCCAAGGGCAAAGGGCAATTGAAGCTCGACTGGCCCGACGGCCGCGAACAACACCTGGACCACGCGGCACTGCGCCGCCACTGCCCATGCTCACAATGCCGGGCGTTTCGCCTGAAAGGGCTGACGGTCCAGGTCGACCCACGGATCCGAGTGGTTGAGGTCAATGCCCAGGGATATGGAGTGCAATTGGTCTTCAGTGACGGGCACGAGCGCGGGATTTATCCATGGGCGTACCTGGCGGAGCTTGAAAACTGACACACCGTTATCGCGAGCAAGCTCGCTCTCATAATTGAATCGGGGTACGGCCGGAGAGACAGGCCGGCTATAAGGCCGCCTCGCCGGCTTTTGACCTGGGGGCCCCGTTGACCACGCTGGCCGAACGCAGGCATTGCGCAGTGGGCATCCCGGCATGGATGCCGGGATAGCCGCGCTGGGTCATGGATGACCCTTCGCGGCGGGCCCACGGAGCAATGCCGGAGAGAGGGCACACCGAGCCTAGGCGAGGTGCCTAGTGGTGGGGCAAGCCTTTTTTGCTTACTTTTTTTGGCGTCTGAAAAAAAGTGAGTCGCCGTAAGGGCCAGCCCTTTCAAGGTCTTTGATAAAATCCCGCAAAACTCCAGTCAGGGTGGACGAAAGCGATGTGGGCAGAGGTTCTAGCACGGTTTGAGAAAAAAGCACCGGCCAGTGTCATGACCAGAGTGATATTGGAGCAGGCTGTTCCTGCTGAATGGGTCGATCAGGTGTTCGAAGAACACCGTCAGCGGCAGTACCCACGTGAGCTTTTGTTTTCAACCATCGTTGAACTGATGTCCCTTGTTTCATTGGGCTTGCGACCCTCGCTGCATGCCGCCGCGCGGCAGATGGAAGACCTTCCTGTCAGCTTGGCGGCGCTATATGACAAGGTCAGCCGCACAGAGCCTGCGCTACTGCGCGCCCTAGTCACCGGCAGCGCAGAGCGTTTGGCACCGACGGTAAAAGAACTGGGGCACTCAGCCATTTTGCCTGGCTGGCAACTACGGGTCGTTGACGGTAACCACCTGCCTTCCAGCGAAAAGCGTCTGGGCGCTTTGCGCCGTGAACGCGGCGCCGCCCGGCCTGGTTTTTCCGTTGTGGTTTACGACCCCGACCTGGATCAGGTCGTTGATCTTCAGCCTTGTGAAGATGCCTATGCCAGCGAGCGCGTCAGCGTGCTGCCCTTGCTGGAAAAGGCCTGTACGGGACAACTGTGGATGGCTGACCGACTCTACTGCACGCTCCCGGTCATGGAGGCCTGCGAAGATACCGGGGCCTCGTTCATCATTCGCGAACAGAGCAAACATCCACGCCTGCTTAAGGAAAGCGTCTGGCAGGTGCCTGTCGCGGTCGCGGCAGGCAGCGTGCGCGAGCAAATCATCGAAGTAAAAGGTGGACGCCAGTGGCGACGAGTCGAACTGAACCTGCAAAAACCCACCGAATCCGGCGATACCACGCTGCTGTTCTGGAGCAACTTGCCCGACTCTATCAGTGCTGAGCAAATCGCCGATTTGTACCGCCGTCGCTGGAGCATCGAAGGGATGTTCCAGCGCCTGGAAGCGGTGTTGGACAGTGAAATCGAAACCTTGGGCAACCCTAAAGCAGCCCTGCTGGGATTTGCGTCGGCCGTGTTGGCTTACAACGTTCTGGCCGTGCTCAAACGCAGCGTCGAGCAGGCTCATCGCCAGACCCTGCCCGACGATTGGGAAGCATCGATTTATCACCTAACGGTACAGGTACGCAGCGGTTACGAGGGGATGCAAATAGCCTTGCCAGAATATCTATGCATCCCGATCCCCGCTGCAGGACTGACTCAGTACCTGCTTGCACTCGCTCGAAATATCCAGCCCAAAGCGGTCGCCAAGAGCAAACGAGGCCCGAAAGTGCCCAAGTCAAAGGAGTGGCTGGAAGGCAAAGCCGCGAATGCCCACGTGTCAACGGATCGGGTGCTCAAGGCAGCTAAAATCAAAAGACCTTGAAAGGGCTGGCCGTAAGGGCGAAACCCTAAGTTGCCGTTACCGCAAAAATGGATATGTACTCAGTCCTAAATAACCTAGCCAGATGCCAGCCCTCCATGGCGAGCAAGCGAACACGTGAATTTGTGAGCACAGGAAGAAATGTGGAAGCGAGCTTGCTCGCGATGGCGGCAATCCAGGCGACCTGTCGAACTGACTGGCGGCGCTTGTCAGAGAAACCCCGAAAGAGTACAAATGTACTCCATGACGACTCTCACCCCCCGCCGCACCGCCATCCTGACCTTCATCCGCGAACGCATCGCCGAGCAGGGCCAGTCTCCCAGCCTCGCTGAAATCAGCGAGGCGTTCGGTTTCGCCTCCCGTAGCGTGGCGCGCAAACACGTGCTGGCACTCACCGAAGCCGGTTTCATCGAGGTCAACCCGCACCAGGCCCGGGGTATCCGCTTGCTGAACCAACCGCCGCGTCCCGAGCTTCTGGACGTGCCGGTGCTGGGGCGAGTGGCCGCCGGACGGCCGATCAGCGCCGATGCCGAGGTCCACAGCCGCCTGATGCTGGACCCGGCGATGTTCACCAGGGCGCCGGATTACCTGTTGCGCGTGCAAGGCGACTCGATGATCGAAGATGGCATTCTCGACGGGGACCTGGTGGGCGTGCAGCGCACACCGCAAGCCTCCAACGGCCAGATTGTCGTGGCGCGCCTGGACGGCGAAGTCACCATCAAGCGCTTCGAACGCATCGGCGAGCGGGTGCGTCTGCTGCCGCGCAACCCGGCCTACCAGCCGATCATCGTCGAAGCCGACCAGGACCTGGCCATTGAAGGCGTGTTCTGTGGCTTGTTGAGGCAAGGCTGATGGGCGCTGTCGTTGCATTGGACACGCTGTTCAACGGCGGTCAGGTCTGGAAGGGCCGGCCTGCGCCGCCGGCCGCCAGCCCGCAACCCACCGGTCATGCTGCACTGGACGCGGCGCTGCCCAGCGGCGGCTGGCCGGAAGCGGCCCTGACGGAGTTGCTCATCGCCGCGCCGGGCGTGGGCGAGTTGCAATTGGTATGGCCGACCCTGGCGCGACTGTCGGCAGCAGGGGAGCGGATCGTGCTGGTGGCACCGCCGTTCGTGCCCTATCCCCAGGCCTGGCAGAACGCCGGCATCGATTTGCGTCAGTTGTCAGTGATCCACGCCGATGAGCGCGATGCCCTGTGGGCCACCGAGCAATGCCTGCGTTCGGGCAGTTGCGGTGTGGTGCTGTGCTGGCCCCGTCAGGCCGATGACCGGGCCATGCGCCGGCTGCAAGTGGCGGCTGAAACCGGCCAGACCCTGGCGTTCGCCTGGCGCTCGATCCAGGAGGCCATCAACCCGTCGCCGGCGGCCCTGCGCATCGCCATCGATACGCGACCGGCGCAATTGCGCGTGCTCAAGTGCCGGGGCGGGCTGGCCCGTTCGGCGCCGATTGCCTTTGCCTCGCTCATCACACAGACAGGGCATTGAGGTTGCGATGCGCTGGGTCTGTATTCTCTTCCCGCAATTGGCGCTGGACGCCGCGCTGCGCCAGCGCCCCGATCCAGACGAACCCCTGGCGCTGCTGACCGGCCCGGCCCAGCGTCGGGTATTGCAAGCGGTGAATGCGCAGGCAAGGGCCCTGGGCTTGCGTCCCGGCCAGACCATGACGGCTGCCCAGGCCCTGAGCAAGGGGTTCGCCACGGCCGAATACGACGCGACGCAGATCGAGCACTGGCAACAATTCCTGGCGGCCTGGGCCTACCGTTTCAGCTCCCAGGTCAGCGTGCATTATCCGCGCACGGTGCTGTTCGAGATCGAGTCGAGCCTGGGCCTGTTCGGGCCCTGGCCGGTGTTCGAAGCGCGGTTGCGGGCCGAGCTGACTGAACTGGGATTTCGGCACCGCATCGTCGCCGCACCGAACCCGGTGGCGGCGCGGGTGTTGGCCAATGCCTATGACGCCTTGGTGGTGCCCGACAGCGAGGCCTTGCAGGCGTGCCTGGGACAGATGCCGGTGGACCGCATCGGCCTGGAACCCGACGCCGCCCTGGCTTTGTCGCGCATGGGCCTGCGCCGCCTGGACCAAGTCCAGGCCTTGCCCCGAAACACCTTGGCACGACGCTTCGAAGCCCAGGTACTCAAGCACCTCGATGCGCTGGTGGGCAGCCGCACCCTGGCGCTGTCGTTCTATTTACCGCCGGACCGTTTCGATGTGCGCATCGAACTCAACTACGACGTCCAGTCCCACCAGGCGCTGCTGTTCCCGTTGCGGCGATTGACCGGTGACCTGGCGGCCTTTCTATGCGGCCGCGACAGCGGCGTGCAGCGTTTTGACTTGCATCTGGAGCACGCCGGCTTGCCGGATACGCTGATCAAGGTCGGCCTGCTCAGCGCGGAGCGGGATCCTTCGATGCTCTTCGAACTGGCCCGCGGCCGATTGGAGCAAGTCCAGGTCGAAGCCCCGGTGCGCGGCTTTCGCTTGTGTGCCGAAGACCTGCCGAGTTTCGTGCCCCAGCGCCTGGAACTGTTCGACGAACGTCCCCAACAATCCTTGCCCTGGGAACAACTGCGCGAACGGTTGCGGGCCCGGCTGGGGGACGAAGCGGTGCAGGGGCTGGGGTTTCGTGACGATCATCGGCCTGAATGCGCTTGGCAAATGATCCCTCAGCTTCGCCCCCAAGTCTGTCCGGTGCGCGAGGGCGTACAGCGTCCCGGCTGGCTGCTCGACGAACCCCAGGCATTGCCGCCAGGCCAGGCGCATATCTTCATGGGCCCGGAGCGCATCGAGACCGGCTGGTGGGATGGCGCCGATGTGCGTCGCGATTATTACCTGATCGAAACCCGCACTGGGCAACGTGGCTGGGCCTATCGCACGGTGGGCGAAGACGGGCCGCTGTGGCTGCAAGGGTGGTTCGCATGAGCGTTGAGTATGCCGAGCTGCATTGCTTGTCGAACTTCAGCTTCCAGCGCGGCGCCTCCAGTGCCCTGGAACTCTGCCGTCGGGCCAAGGAGCAGGGCTATCAGGCCCTGGCGATTACCGACGAATGCACCCTGGCCGGGATCGTCCGGGCCTGGCAGGCGGCCAAGGAACTGGACCTGCACCTGATCGTCGGCAGCGAGATCCAGGTCGAAAACGGTCCGAAACTGGTGTTGCTGGTGGAAAACCTGGAAG
Organism: Pseudomonas sp. Q12-87; assembly: GCF_001269755.1. NCBI lineage: Bacteria > Pseudomonadati > Pseudomonadota > Gammaproteobacteria > Pseudomonadales > Pseudomonadaceae > Pseudomonas > Pseudomonas sp. Q12-87. The sequence continues at coordinate 223,591 of NZ_LHVI01000014.1, forward strand.
GCTATCAAGCCTTGTGCCGGTTGATCACCCGTGCCCGGCGCCGCAGCGAGAAGGGCCGCTATCGCATTGTGCGCGAGGATTTCGATGAGCCCCTGCCAGGATTACTGGCGCTGTGGGTGCCTGATGACAAGGATGGCGAGGTGCAGGGCCATTGGCTCCAGTCGATCTTCGCCGGGCGCCTGTGGCTGGCGGTCCAGTTGCATTGCGGGCAGGACGACCGCCGTCGGTTGGCGGATTTGCTGGCCCTGGCTGAACGCCTGAATCTTCCTGCCGTGGCCAGTGGTGATGTGCACATGCACGTGCGCGGTCGTCGTGCCTTGCAGGACACCATGACCGCCATCCGGCACCACGTCACGGTCGCCGAGGCCGGGCAACGCCTGCACCCCAACGGCGAACGCCATTTGCGCAGCCGCAAGGATCTGGCCGATCTCTACCCCCGCGCCTTGCTCGACGAGACGCTGGACATCGCCCGGCGTTGCACCTTCGATCTCAGCCAACTGCGCTATCAATACCCCCGCGAGCTGGTGCCGGAAGGCCATGACTCGACGTCCTGGCTGCGGGAATTGACTGAGCGCGGAATGCGTAGGCGGTGGGAAGCGGGGGTGGAAGACAAGGTCCGCACACAGATCGACACTGAGTTGAAATTGATCGCCGAGCTGGGCTACGACAGTTATTTCCTCACCGTGCAGGACATCGTCAGCTTCGCTCGCGAGCGGCATATTCTCTGCCAGGGGCGCGGTTCGGCGGCTAATTCGGCGGTGTGCTACGCCTTGGGCATCACCGAAATCGACCCCAGTCATACCAAGATGCTGTTCGAACGATTCCTGTCCCGGGAGCGCAACGAGCCGCCGGACATCGATGTCGATTTCGAACATGAGCGTCGTGAAGAAGTCTTGCAGTACGTGTTCCAGCGCTACGGCCGTCATCGTGCGGCGCTCACGGCGGTGGTCAGCAGCTACCACGGCGCCGGGGCGGTGCGCGACGTCGCCAAGGCCCTGGGCCTGCCGCCGGACCAGGTCAATGCGCTGGCCGATTGCTGTGGACGCTGGAGCGATGAAGCTCCGCCGGTAGACCGCTTGCGTGAGGGAGGCTTCGACCCGGACAGCCCGGTGTTGCGTCGGGTGCTGGGCCTGACTGGGCAACTGATCGGCTTCCCTCGGCACTTGTCCCAGCACCCTGGCGGCTTCGTGATATCCGAACAACCCCTGGACACCTTGGTACCGGTGGAAAACGCGGCGATGGCCGAGCGCACCATCATCCAGTGGGACAAGGACGATCTGGACGCGGTCGGCCTGCTCAAGGTGGACATTCTGGCCCTGGGCATGCTCAGCGCGATTCGTCGTTGTTTCGACCTGATCGCGCAATACCGGGGCGAGCGCCATACCCTGGCGTCGCTGGCCAAGGACGATCAGGCCACATTCCAGATGATCAGTCGCGCCGACACCATCGGCGTCTTCCAGATCGAGTCCCGGGCGCAGATGGCGATGTTGCCCCGGCTCAAGCCCAAGGATTATTACGACCTGGTGATCGAAGTGGCGATCGTGCGGCCAGGCCCGATTCAGGGTGGGATGGTGCATCCCTACTTGCGTCGACGAAATGGCGAGGAGGCCATCACTTTTCCTTCGCCGGAATTGAAAGAGGTCCTGGGACGCACCTTGGGCATTCCGTTGTTCCAGGAACAAGTCATGCAGATCGCCATCGTCGCCGCCGATTACACTCCCGGTGAAGCCGACCAACTGCGCCGCTCCATGGCCGCCTGGAAACGCCATGGCGGGTTGGAGCCCCATCGAGAACGCCTGGCAGCGGGGATGAAGAAAAACGGCTACACCCCCGAATTCGCCGCGCAGATCTTCGAACAGATCAAGGGCTTCGGCAATTACGGCTTTCCCGAGTCTCACGCTGCCAGTTTCGCCTTGCTGACCTACGCCAGCAGCTGGCTTAAATGCCACGAACCGGCGGCATTCGCCTGTGCCCTGATCAACAGCTGGCCGATGGGGTTCTACAGCCCGGACCAGATTCTCCAGGATGCCCGCCGGCATCAACTGCAGATCCGCCCGGTGGACGTGCGCGCCAGTGACTGGGATTGCAGCCTTGAACCCATGGAAGGCCAGCAGCCGGCGATCCGAATGGGGCTGCGCCTGGTCAAGGGCTTTCGCCAAGAGGATGCCCGCCGTATCGAAACAGCCCGTCGGCAGCGGGCATTCTGTGACGTGGCCGACCTGGGCGAACGCGCGCAACTCGATGCCCGGGCGCAGGCGCAACTGGCCGATGCTGGAGCCCTGCGCGGCCTGGCCGGTGATCGCCATCGTGCGCGCTGGGAAGTGGCCGGGGTGCAGAAGCAGCTGGGCCTGTTCGCCGGATTGCCTAGCCAGGAAGAACCGCCCGTGGAGCTGCCGACACCGACGGTAGGGGAGAACCTGTTTGCCGATTACGCCACGCTTGGCACGACATTGGGGCCTCATCCGCTGGCCTTGCTGCGTCCCGAGCTGCGCGCGCGACGCTGCCGCAGCTCAAGGGAATTGCAGGCTGTGGAACATGGCCGCAACGTCAGCGTCGCCGGGCTGGTCACCGGACGCCAGCGCCCAGGCACAGCCAGCGGCGTGACCTTCGTCACCCTGGAAGATGAATTCGGCAACCTCAACGTGGTGGTTTGGCGCGACCTGGCCGAACGTCAGCGAAAGATCCTGGTGGGCTCGCAATTGCTGCGGGTCGACGGACGCTGGGAAAGCGTCGGCGAGGTCCGCCATCTGATCGCCGGACGCTTGAGCGACCTGACGGAGTTGCTGGCGGGTATCCAGGTGCATAGCCGCGATTTCCGTTGAAGCCTGTTGTTGTGCTGCGGACTTTTGGACCTGGGCAGGGAAGAATCCCTTGCTGGGACAGTGCCCGGATCGACCGCCATGAAACCAAACGCCAACCCCGCGCTCGAAGCTCTGGGCGCAAGGGACTTGTGATGTGTCAACTCCCAGCAGGTATTTGAGGTTCAGAATCTAGCCATGCAGTTTCTATCCCAGAATCACGGGTGCTCCGGGTGGGGTGCAGAAATGGCCGGGCGTATCCGGGCGTTCGATTGGAGCCAGACCGAACTGGGCCCTATCGAGCATTGGACCGCCAGCCTGCGCAGCGCCGTGCAGGTGTTGTTGGCTTCGCCCTTGCCGATGGTGATGTTATGGGGCCGCCAGGGCTTCATGATCTATAACGATGCCTACGCCGAGTTCGCCGGTGGCCGTCATCCCTATCTGCTGGGGCGAGCGGTGGAGCTGGGCTGGCCGGAAGTCGCCGAATTCAATCGCCACGTGCTCGACGTCTGCCTGGCCGGCGGCACCTTGTCCTATCGCAGTAAAGAACTGGTCCTGCTGCGTGATGGCAAGCCGGAAAATGTCTGGATGGACCTTTACTACAGCCCGGTACCGGACGATGACCAAACCCCGGCGGGCGTGTTGGCGATCGTAGTGGAAACCACCGAACATGTATTGACCGAGCGGGCGCGGCAGCAGGCCGAGCGCAGTTACCGCGCGGTCAATGAGCGCATCCAGCTGGCGCTTTCGGCCGGGCCGCTGCTGGGGTCTTTCGTCTGGGATGTCCAAGCCGACACGCTGTCTGGCGACGAGCGTTTCGCCCGTACTTTCAACTACCCGCCCAGTTGCCCGCTGGACGCTTTACCCATCGAGATCGCACGCCAGAGCATTCATCCGGACGACCTTGAGGAGGTTAGCCAGAAGACCGAACTGACGTTGCGCACGGGCACGCCTTACAGCGTCGAGTATCGGGTGCGTCGCTCCGATGGTGATTACCTGTGGGTGCAGGCCAGCGGTCGATGCGAATTCGACGCGACCGGCAGGCCCCTGCGTTTCCCGGGCGTGCTGATCGACATCAACGAGCGCAAGACCGCCGAAGCCTCGCTGCTCAAGTTCACGCGGGATCTGGAGCAGCGCGTCGCCGAAGAAGTGCAGGCGCGGTTGACGGCAGAAGAACAGTTGCGCCAGTCGCAAAAACTCGAAGCCATTGGTGGCCTGACCGGCGGCGTGGCCCACGACTTCAACAACCTGCTGCAAGTCATCGCCGGCAACCTGCACCTGCTGGCCCGCCATGAGTCGGACAACGCTAACGTGCAGCGACGGGTAAGCGCTTCCATCGAAGCCGTGGAGCGGGGCGCTAGATTGTCATCGCAACTGCTGGCTTTTGCCCGGCGCCAGCCGTTGTCTCCGGCGATCTACAACCCGCGGCGCATTTACGATGGCATGGGTGAGTTGTTACAGCGGGCCCTGGGCGAAACCATCCGGATTGACGTGACTTTGCCTGAGGAACCCTGGTGCATCCACGTCGATCGCAATCAGCTGGAAAACGCCCTGCTGAACCTGGCGATCAATGCCCGCGATGCCATGGGCGGCGAGGGCAACATCGACATGATCGGCGAGAACATCGCGCTCGATGAGGCCGCCTGTGCCGGCAAAGGCATCCCGGCGGGCGACTACGTGCGATTGTCGGTAATCGATCGCGGCGCAGGCATGCCGCCGGACGTCTTGAACCAAGTGTTCGAGCCATTCTTCACCACCAAGACCGACGGCCAGGGCACTGGGCTTGGCTTGAGCATGGTGTTCGGGTTCGTCAAGCAGAGCGGCGGTCATATCGAGATTGCCAGCACCCTGGGCGAGGGAACCCGGGCGCAGATGTATTTTCCCCGCAGCTTGCAACCTGAAACCACAGAACAGGTACCACACGACTCGCTCGAGCCTGGGGGGCAAGAGACGATCCTGGTGGTGGAAGACAATGACGAGGTGCGCAGCGCGTCGGTGGAATTGCTGGAGCAGGCCGGATATCGGACCCTGACCGCCGTCAATGCCGATGCGGCGATGAAGCTGCTGCTTGAAGGCGCCTCGGTGGACCTGATCTTCACCGACGTGGTCATGCCCGGCCTGATCAAGAGTTCCGACCTGGCCGCCTGGGCCAAGGTGCAGAACCCGCCGGTCCCGGTATTGTTCACCTCAGGGCACACCCGCGACATCATTTCCCGGAACCACCAGTTGAGCCCCGACACTCATTTGCTGAGCAAGCCCTACGGTCCGGATGCCCTGACCCGAATGGTGCGCAGCGTCCTGGGCAGTTGATCGCGGCGACCTAAACAAATGGAACCGAAGCCATTGTGTCCCCTTCGAATGGCTATGGCCGATTCACATGCGGCCCTGTCATGAACGAGGTGCCTATGAACGACGAACCTGCAACCACGCAGCAACAAGGACAGACGCAAACGTCGTCCCCGCGCAACGATCCGGCCATCGACCCACAGGTTCCGGCCGGCTCACCCAATACCCCCGTCAGCCCCACCGAGGGAGGCCAGGCCCAGAGCGCGACCCCGGAGGTCGATCAGAAAAAACACCATCAGGACAATGACAACACCTTCAGCCCCGGCTTCAAGCCTGACCCGGACCGGCCGAAATCCGATGACAACACTGATGCCGATATTGATACCGATGGTGGCTAGCCAACGAAAAAGCCCGACTTCACAGCCGGGCTTTTTTTTGACACGCTCAGGCGTGGATCACACCTTGACGATCCAACCCGCCGGCGCTTCCACGTCGCCGGTCTGCACGCCGGTCAGCTCCTTGTAGAGCTTCTGGGTGATCGGGCCGACTTCGGTTTCGCTGTGGAACACGTGCAGCTTGTCCTTGTAGCTGATGCCGCCAATCGGAGTGATGACCGCAGCGGTACCGCAGGCACCGGCTTCCTTGAAGTCCGACAGCTTGTCGATAAGCACGTCGCCTTCGATCACTTCCAGGCCCAGGCGCGATTTGGCCAGTTCGATCAGCGACAGGCGGGTGATGCCCGGCAGGACCGAAGGGGAGTTGGGGGTGACGAATTTGTTGTCGTGGGTGATGCCGAAGAAGTTCGCCGAGCCGACTTCTTCGATTTTCGAATGGGTCAGCGGATCGAGGTAGATGCAGTCGGCGAAGCTGGCTTTCTTGGCCTGGGAGCCGGGCATCAGGCTGGCGGCGTAGTTGCCACCGACCTTGGCCGCGCCGGTGCCTTGTGGGGCGGCACGGTCGAAGCTGGAAATCAGGAAGTTATGCGGGGTCAGGCCGCCCTTGAAGTAGGCGCCGACCGGGATGCAGAAGATCGAGAAGATGAACTCCGGCGCGGTGCGCACGCCGATGTTGTCACCCACGCCGATCACGAACGGACGCAGGTACAGCGCGCCGCCGGTGCCGTAAGGCGGGATGAAGCGCTCGTTGGCGCGGACCACTTGCTTGCAGGCTTCGACGAACTGCTCGGTCTCGACGAATGGCATCAGCAGGCGGGCGCAGCTGCGCTGCATGCGGGCGGCGTTCTGGTCCGGGCGGAACAGGTTGATCGAACCGTCCTTGCAGCGATAGGCCTTCAAGCCTTCGAAGCATTGCTGGCCATAGTGCAGCGCCGTGGAGCCTTCGCTGATGTGCAACACATTGTCGTCGGTCAGGGTGCCGGCGTCCCAGGCGCCATCGCGCCAGTGCGACAGGTAGCGTTTGTCGGTCTTGATGTAGTCAAAGCCCAGTTTGTCCCAATTGATGCTCTCGTTACCCATGACACCCTCTATTTCTTAACAACCGTCGAAACGGTTCAAGGCTTCTGACGTATTTTGGATGGGGACAACAATACTTCATTCCGGGGTTGTTTCGCAGCCTGCTCGATAAGGGGCAGGCATATTTTCCCGGCGTTTCACCTGTGGCGAGGGAGCTTGCTCCCGCTCGAGTGCGCAGCACTCGCAAAAAAGCCAGGGCCGCTTCGCTGCCCAGCGGGAGCAAGCTCCCTCGCCACGGTGGATATCATCGCTACAGATGCAACGCATGCCCCAACGCCCGCAACGCCGCTTCCTGCACGGCCTCACCGAGCGTCGGATGGGCATGGATGGTGCCGGCGATGTCCTCCAGGCGTGCGCCCATTTCCAATGACTGGCCGAACGCGGTGGACAGCTCGGACACGCCCACGCCGACCGCCTGCCAGCCGACAATCAGATGATTGTCCCGGCGCGCCACGACCCGCACGAAACCGCTTTTCGATTCCAGGGTCATTGCCCGGCCATTGGCGGCGAACGGGAAATTGGAAACGATGCAATCGAGCCCGGCCGCCTTGGCTTCGTCCGGCATCTTGCCGACCACCACCAGTTCCGGATCGGTAAAGCACACCGCCGCGATGGCCGTCGGGTTGAACTCACGATGCTGGCCGGCGATCAGTTCGGCGACCATTTCGCCCTGGGCCATGGCCCGGTGAGCGAGCATCGGTTCGCCGCTCAGGTCGCCGATGGCCCAGACGTTGCGCATGCTGGTCTGGCAGCGGTGGTCGATTTTCACTGCCGAACCGTTCATCGCCAAGTCCAGCGCTTCAAGGTTCCAGCCCTGGGTGTTGGGTTTGCGCCCGACCGCCACCAGCACCCGGTCAGTGGCCAGGTTCAACGTGTCACCCTGGGGATCGCGCACCTGCAACGTGCTGGCCTGGGCATCGAAGCCTTCGACGCTGTGCTTGAGATAAAGCTTCACGCCCAGTTGTTTGAGCGCCTCGTGCACCGGTTGGGTCAATTCACCGTCGTAGGCTGGCAAGATCCGTTCCTGTGCTTCGACCACGCTGACTTCGGCGCCGAGCTTGCGATAGGCAATGCCCAGCTCCAGGCCGATGTAGCCTCCGCCGACGACCACCAGATGCTTGGGCACCGAGGTCGGGGCGAGGGCTTCGGTGGAGGAAATGATCGGCCCGCCCACCGGCAGCATCGGCAGATTGACGCTTTTCGAGCCGGTGGCCAGCAGCAGGTGTTCGCATTGGATACGGGTGTCGCCAACTTCGACGGTCTTGCCGTCGAGCACCTTGGCCCAGCCATGGATGACCTGGACCTTGTGCTTTTTCAACAATGCCGCGACGCCCGTGGTCAGGCGATCGACGATGCCATCCTTCCATTCCACGCTCTTGCCGATGTCCAGGGTCGGCGCCGACACCGTGATGCCCAGGGCTGAGCCCTGGCTGTGGTGTCGGGTCTGGTGGAACTGCTCGGCCACGTGAATCAATGCCTTGGACGGGATGCAGCCGATGTTCAAGCACGTGCCGCCCAATGCCTGGCCTTCCACCAGGATGGTCGAGATGCCCAACTGGCCGGCGCGGATCGCCGCGACATAGCCGCCGGGGCCGCCGCCGATGATCAGCAGCGTGGTGTTCAAAGTCTGTTGCATTCGTTACTCCACGAACAGCGTTGCGGGTTGTTCGAGCAGGCCGCGCAGGGCCTGGATGAATTGCGCCGCGTCCATGCCATCGACCACCCGGTGATCGAAGGAACTGGAGAGGTTCATCATCTTGCGGATGACGATCTGGCCTTTGACGACCATGGGCCGCTCGACGATTTTGTTCACGCCGACGATTGCCACTTCCGGCAGGTTCAGCACGGGTGTGCTGACAATGCCGCCCAACGCCCCGAGGCTGGTCAGGGTGATGGTCGAACCGGACAGCTCATCGCGACTGGCCTTGCCATTGCGGGCCGCCGTGGCCAGGCGCGAGATCTCCGCCGCGCTGTCCCACAGGCTACGGGCTTCGGCGTGACGCACCACTGGCACCATCAAGCCAACGTCGCTCTGGGTGGCGACGCCCACGTGCACCGCGCCTGAGCGGTGGATGACCTGGGCTTCGTCGTCGTAGCGCGCATTCATCTGCGGGAAATCCCGCAGCGCCACGACCAGCGCGCGCACCAAAAATGGCAGCAGTGTCAGCTTGCCGCGACTGGCGCCGTGTTTCTCATTCAAATGAACCCGCAGTTCTTCGAGGGCCGTCACGTCGATTTCCTCGACGTAGCTGAAATGGGCGGCGCGCTGGGTCGCTTCCTGCATGCGCTGGGCGATCTTGCGGCGCATGCCGATCACTGGGATCTGTTGGTCATCGTGGCGTTCGGCATAGCCCGAACCGCCCTTGGCCTGGGTCGATGGACCTTGGGCCAGATAGGCTTCGAGATCTTCATGCAGCACGCGGCCGGCCGGGCCGCTGCCCTGGACCAGGCGCAGTTGAATGCCCAGGTCCAGCGCGTGCTTGCGCACGGCCGGCGAGGCCAATGGGCGTTCTTCTGGATTGCGGGCCACAGGGGCCTGGGCGGCGCAGCGTGGCACGGCGACGGTTTTTTCCGGGGCCGGTTCGGACGTTGTAACGGGCGCAGGCTTTGGGGCCTGCACTGTGGCAGTCGATTTTGCCGGTTCGTTCAAGCTTTCCTTTACGTTGCCGGCGCCTTCCACTTCAATACGGATCAGTTCGCTGCCCACCGCCATCACTTCACCCGGCTCGCCGCCCAAGGCGATAACCCGACCGTGTACGGGTGAGGGGATGTCGACCATGGCTTTGTCGGTCATGACATCGGCCAGCACCTGGTCTTCGACCACCATGTCGCCCACCTTGACGTGCCACACCGACAGTTCAACTTCGGCGATGCCTTCGCCAATGTCCGGCATCTTGATAACGTGCGTGCCCATTCAGACCTCCATGACCCGTTTCAACGCCGCGCCCACACGGGACGGCCCTGGGAAATACGCCCACTCCTGCGCATGCGGGTAGGGAGTGTCCCAACCGGTGACGCGCTCGATCGGCGCTTCCAGGTGATGGAAGCAATGCTCTTGGACCAGCGACACCAACTCGGCACCAAAACCGCAGGTACGGGTGGCTTCGTGGACGATCACGCAGCGGCCGGTCTTCTTCACCGACTTGACAATGGTCTCCAGATCCAACGGCCACAGGCTGCGCAAGTCGATGACTTCGGCGTCGATGCCGGTTTCCTCGGCGGCGACCTGGGACACATAGACCGTGGTGCCGTAGGTCAGGATGGTCACGTCCTTGCCCGGACGGGTGATGGCGGCGACGTCCAGCGGCACGGTGTAATAACCGTCCGGCACTTGTGCCGAAGGGTGTTTGGACCACGGCGTCACCGGGCGGTCATGGTGGCCGTCGAACGGGCCATTATACAGGCGCTTGGGTTCGAGAAAGATCACCGGGTCATCGTTTTCGATGGAGGCGATCAGCAGGCCCTTGGCGTCGTAGGGGTTGGAGGGCATCACGGTGCGCAGGCCGCAGACCTGGGTGAACATCGCCTCGATGCTCTGGCTGTGGGTCTGGCCGCCGTAGATACCGCCGCCGCAGGGCATGCGCAAGGTCATCGGCGCGGTGAACTCGCCGGCCGAGCGATAACGCAGGCGCGCCGCTTCGGAAATGATCTGGTCCGAGGCCGGGTAGACGTAATCGGCGAACTGGATTTCGGCGACCGGCCGCAGGCCATAGGCGCCCATGCCCACCGCCACGCCGACGATGCCGCTTTCGGAGATCGGCGCGTCGAACACCCGCGAAGTGCCGTACTTGTTCTGCAGGCCTTCGGTGCAGCGAAACACGCCGCCGAAGTAGCCCACGTCCTGGCCGAACACCACGACGTTGTCGTCGCGCTCGAGCATCACGTCCATGGCCGAGCGCAGGGCCTGGATCATGGTCATGGTGGTAGTGGTCATGGCGGTGTCCAACGCAATATTGTTGTTGTGATCGTTCATGTCAGATCCCCAACTGCTGACGCTGGCGCTTCAAGTGCTCCGGCATCTCTTTGTAGACGTCTTCGAACATGGTCGCGGCGCTTGGAATCTGGCCGCCGGCGAGGGTGCCGTACTGCTCGGCTTCCTTCTGCGCGGCGATCACCTCGGCTTCGAGTTCGGCCGTGACTGCGGCATGTTCCTCTTCGGACCACTGGCCGATCTTCACCATGTGCTGCTTGAGGCGTGCGATCGGATCGCCCAGGGGGAAGTGGCTCCAGTCGTCTGCGGGACGGTATTTCGACGGATCGTCGGAGGTGGAGTGCGGGCCGGCGCGGTAGGTGACCCACTCGATCAGCGCTGGGCCGAGGTTGCGGCGGGCGCGTTCGGCGGCCCAGCGCGAGGCGGCGTAGACCGCCATGAAGTCGTTGCCATCTACCCGCAGCGAAGCGATGCCGCAGCCGACGCCGCGTCCGGCGAAGGTGGTGGCTTCACCGCCGGCAATGGCCTGGAAGGTGGAGATCGCCCACTGGTTGTTGACCACGTTGAGAATCACCGGCGCCCGGTAGACGTGGGCGAAGGTGAGGGCGGTGTGAAAGTCCGATTCGGCGGTGGCGCCGTCGCCGATCCAGGCCGAGGCGATTTTGGTATCGCCCTTGATCGCCGAAGCCATGCCCCAGCCCACGCCTTGGATGAATTGCGTGGCGAGGTTGCCGGAAATGGTGAAGAAACCGGCGTCCTTGACCGAATACATAATCGGCAACTGCCGGCCCTTGAGCGGATCACGCTCGTTGGACAGCAGTTGGCAGATCAGGTCCACCAGCGGCACGTCGCGGGCCATCAGGATGCTTTGCTGGCGATAGGTGGGGAAGCACATGTCGTCGATGTTCAAGGCCAGGGCCTGGGCGCTGCCGATGGCTTCTTCGCCAAGGCTTTGCATGTAGAACGACATCTTTTTCTGACGCTGGGCGACGACCATGCGGTTGTCGTAGATGCGCGTCTTGAGCATGGCGCGCATGCCCTTGCGCAGGATCTCGACGGGGATATCCGCGGCCCAGTCACCCAAGGCATTGCCTTGGTCGTCGAGCACGCGGATCAGGCTGCGGGCCAGGTCGGCGGTGTCGGCGGGTTCGACGTCGATAGGGGGTTTGCGCACCGTGCCGGCATCGGACAGATGCAGGTAGGAGAAGTCGGTCTTGCAGCCGGGACGGCCCGAGGGTTCGGGAACGTGCAGGCGTAGCGGTTCATACGCTGGGTTCATGGCTTTCTACGCTCGATCTTGTGAATTTCTTGTAGTGGGCGCGCTAGCTGACGAATTTCCCCGGGTAAGGGAAATTGTCCTACAACAATCATAGGCTCGACGCAGAAGAATATTTTTCTCTGTTAGCTTGCTGTTCAGATCATTTGCAGATAAAAAATCTGCACAACGATAAAAAACAGGATTATTTGTCTCATGCGTAAATTGGATCGCACCGACATCGGCATTCTGAACAGCCTTCAGGAAAACGCCCGTATCACCAACGCCGATCTGGCCCGCTCAGTGAATCTTTCACCGACGCCGTGCTTCAACCGGGTCCGGGCCATGGAGGAGTTGGGGGTGATCCGCGAGCAGGTGACCTTGCTCGATGCCGATATGCTGGGCTTGCACGTCAACGTGTTCATCCATGTCAGCCTGGAGAAGCAGGTGGAGGAGGCGCTGCAGCATTTCGAAGAGGCGATCTCCGACCGGCCGGAGGTGATGGAGTGCTACTTGATGGCCGGCGATCCGGATTATCTGATCCGCGTGCTGGTGCCGACGATCCAGTCGTTGGAGCGGTTCATGATGGATTTTTTGACCAAGGTCCCGGGGGTGGCGAACATCCGTTCGAGCTTTGCCCTCAAGCAGGTGCGCTATAAGACCGCGTTGCCGCTGCCGGCCAATGGCTTGACGTTGGGGACTTGAACCAAAAGGCTTTTAGGGCCGCTTCGCGCCCCAGCGGGAGCAAGCGCCCTCGCCACAGGATGGGGTTTGGGCCGGCCACCGACTCGCCAACCACTCATTTCCCGTGGCGAGGGAGCTTGCTCCCGCTGGGCTGCGCAGCAGCCCCCAATTTCTAAAGCTGGTTGATCGGGATTTTCAGGTAGATCACACCGTTGTCTTCAGCAGGCGGCAGGTGACCGGCCCGCACATTCACCTGGATCGCCGGCAACAACAGTGTAGGCATGCCCAACGTCTTGTCCCGCTCGGTGCGCATGGTCACGAACGTAGCCTCGTCGACCCCATCGTGAATATGGATGTTGTGCTGGCGCTGCTCACCTACGGTACTCATGCAATGGGGCTCGCGGTGCTCCGGGGGATAGTCGTGGCACACGTACAGGCGAACGCCGGCGGGGAAGGCCAGCAGCTTGCGGATCGAGGCGTAGAGTTGCTGGGCGTTGCCGCCGGGGAAGTCGCAGCGGGCGGTGCCTACGTCCGGCATGAACAGCGTGTCGCCCACCAGAATCACGTCGCCGTCGATCAGATAGGCCATGTCTGCCGGAGTGTGGCCGGGCACGTGCAGCGCGGTGGCCTTGAGGTTGCCGATGGAGAAGGACTCGTCGGCAGCGAATAGGTGATCGAACTGCGAGCCGTCCACCGCGAATTGCGGTTCGAGGTTGAACAACGCCTTGAAGACGCCCTGGACCTGGTTGATGGACTGACCGATGGCGATCTTGCCGCCCAGTTTCTGGCGCAGGTAGGGCGCGGCGGACAGATGATCGGCATGGGCATGGGTTTCCAGCAGCCATTGCACGGTCAGCCGGTGCTCGTGGACGAAGGCAATGATGCGGTCGGCCTGTTCGGTGGCGCTGCGTCCCGAAGTCGGGTCGTAGTCGAGCACTGGATCGACCACCGCGCATTGCCCACCGTCGTGCTCAAAAATGACGTGGGTGTAAGTCTTTGAGGCGGGGTCGAGAAAGCTTTGGATCTGCGCGGGCATGACAGCGAACCTGTGCGGGAAGAACTCATGAAAGGGCTGCTATGCAGCCCCGCGGGAGCAAGCTCCCTCGCCACATACCAATCTAAAATAGCTTGTTGCAACGCTTGGGACTTACAACATATGGTCCGCAGCTTAATGAGGGCCAAGGCGTCCTGCAAATGCGATCACACCTGCCAACAGGTGTGCGCGGCTTGAGAGAACCTTATGTTACTGGCAAGTTTTTTTGGTGTAGTCATGGGCCTGGTGCTCGGCCTGACGGGGGCGGGCGGTGGCATCCTGGCGGTGCCGGCGTTGGTATTGGGCCTGGGATGGAGCATGACCCAAGCCGCCCCGGTGGCGTTGTTCGCGGTGGGCAGCGCCGCCGCAGTGGGGGCCATCGACGGGCTGCGCCATGGCCTGGTGCGCTATCGCGCGGCGTTGCTGATCGCGCTACTCGGGGCGGTGTTTTCGCCGCTGGGCATCTACGTTGCTCATCAGCTCTCGGAAAAAATCCTGATGATGCTGTTCAGCCTGTTGATGGTGCTGGTGGCGGCGCGCATGTTGCGTCGCGAAAGCGTACAACCAGGCCCCAGCGACCACGGCGCGGCCAGTTGGGGCCAGAAAAATTGCATGCTCGACCGCGAGACCGGGCGCCTGGCCTGGACCGGCCGATGCACCGCCACGTTGTCGGCGTTGGGCGCGGTGACCGGGATGGTCTCGGGATTGCTCGGCGTCGGCGGTGGCTTTCTGATCGTGCCGGCGTTCAAGCAACTGACCGATGTGCAGATGCGCGGGATCGTCGCGACGTCCTTGATGGTCATCAGCCTGATTTCGTTGATCGGTGTAGTAGGTGCGTTTCATGCCGGGGTAAGCATCGACCGGGTCGGCGGCGTGTTTATCGCGGCGAGCATTCTCGGCATGGTGTTGGGCCGACGGCTATCGGCCCATGTCCCGGCCCGGGCATTGCAGGTGGGGTTTGCGGCGGTGTGCCTGGGGGTGGCGGTGTTCATGTGGGTGCGGGCGTAGCTACCAAGAACCTCGGTTGCACAGGGTCATAGCAGCCTGCACTGCATCGAAAACCCCAGCGTCACCGATTCCCCCTGCCTCAACAAGCGCAACCCCGGCCGTCCTGGCAGGTGGTGGGCGTTGACCGGATGGCTGACCGGTTCGATGCAGAAGAACCCCAGGTCCACCGGACAGTACAGCAGGAAATAATCGCAGCCGCTGGCCCGGCACTCCAGCTCGTAGCCCAGGTCTGGCTGCTGGATCAGGCAGTGCCCATTCCAACCGCCGAAGCCGTTGTCGACAAGCGTGTTGGGCAGTGAGCGCAGGTTCTCGAAGTTCCACTGATCAGGGACGTCGATCCGTTCCGTGGGCAGCTTCGCGGTGTCGCACATCCAGACTTCAGTTGCGCGGGTTTGCAGGCGTGTGCCGGCGGTGCGCGGGAAATACGGGTGCAAGCCCAGCCCATGCCAGGCGGGTTGTTCCGCCATGTGGGTGACGTGCATCGCGAGGTGCAACTGGCCGCTGCTCAAGCGGATGCGCAGGCTGGCGCAGTAGGCGAACGGGTACTGGCTGTCGAGCTGCAGCAACACTTCCTGGGCACTTTGTTCGGTCACTTGCCATGGCTGTTGCCAGGCGCTGCCGTGGATTGGAAAGGGATCGTTGGGGCTGTTGGGTTCCAGGGCGAGCCAGCCGCCGGGGCAATCGAAACCACCCTCGGCGATCCGGTTCGACCATGGGATCAACGGAAAACCGCCGAGCTTGCCGGGCAGGCCGTTTTCCACGGCGTTCGGAGCCGGGGGACGTAGCAGCGGCGCGCCGTTACTGCGCAGCGTCCAGTCGACCAGGCTGGCGCCCAGATGCGGGGCCAAGGTGAGGCGGGTCAGTTCGTCTTCGAGGTGCAGAAGAGGTGGGCTCATGGTGGTCGCGTCCGTCGAGTGGGGAAGCCTGTGTGGCGAGGGAGCTTGCTCCCGCTCGGCTGCGAAGCAGACGCCCTGCGTTGGAACCGGATGGGCCTGCTGTGCAGTCCAGCGGGAGCAAGCTCCCTCGCCACAAGGGGGCTTGCTTGCTGATGGAATGGTTACAACACCAGATGCGGCAGCCACAGCGAGATGGCCGGAATGTAGGTCACGAGCATCAGCACCACGAACAGCATGGCGTAGAACGGCAGCAGGGCCTTGACGGTGCTTTCGATACTGACCTTGCCAATGGCGGAGCCCACGAACAGCACCGCGCCCACCGGTGGGGTAATCAGGCCGATACCCAGGTTCACCAGCATGATCATGCCGAACTGCACCGGGTCCACACCGATGCCCACAATCACTGGCATCAGGATCGGCGTCAGGATCAGGATCAGCGGCGCCATGTCCATCACGGTGCCCAGCAGCAGCAGCATCACGTTGATGCACATCAGGATCACGTAGCGGTTATCCGACAGCGTCAGGAACATCGTGGTGATTTTCGCCGGGATCTCCATCAGCGTCATGATGTAGCCGAAGCTGGCGGCGAAGCCGATCAGGATCATCACGATAGAGATGGTGCGTACCGTACGGTGCATCAGTTTCGGCAACTCGCTCCATTTGTAGTCGCGGTAGATGCACATGGTCACGAAGAATGCCCACACCACGGCGATCGCGGCCGATTCGGTGGCGGTGAAAATGCCCGAGAGAATGCCGCCCAGGATGATGAACAAGGTCATCATGCCCCACATGGCTTCCTTGCAGATCTTCAACGCTTCTTTGAGCGGGATCACTTCGCCCTTGGGGTAATTGCGCTTCTTCGCAAAAACCAGGCACAGCGCCATCAGGCAAAGGTTCATCATGATGCCGGGGACGATGCCGGCCATGAACAATGAACCGATCGAGACGGTGCCGCCCGCGGCGAGCGAGTACAGCACAGCGTTATGGCTTGGCGGCGTGAGCAGTGCTTGTACCGAACCGCTGACGGTCACGGCGGTGGCGTACTCCCGCGGATAACCTTGGCGTGTCATTTCCGGAATCAGTACCGAACCGACCGAGGCGGTGTCGGCAACCGAGGAGCCCGAGATTGCACCGAAGAAACTCGACGCCACGAGGTTGACCAAAGACAGGCCACCGCGCACGAACCCCACCAGTACACTGGCGAATGCCACCAGTCGGCGGGACATGCCACCCTCGGCCATGATCGCGCCCGCGAGGACGAAGAAGGGAATGGCCAGCAGCGAGAATTTGTTCACCCCGCCCGTCACCTGGATCATCATGGCTTGGAACGGGATGTCGATCCAGAATGCACCGATCAGTGCAGAGGCACCGAGGGCGTAGGCCACGGGCATGCCGATCATGATCAACAACAAAAAACTGCCCAGCAGAATCAGAGCGTCCATTAAGCGGCACCTTCGTTTTCTTCAACCAGGTCGAACTGCACGACCCGACGCTGGCTTTGATCGCCCAGCAAGAGTTTTTCCAGCACAAAAATCAACGTCAGGAAGCCACCGATCGGTATCGGCATGTACGTGATGCCGACGCGCAGGGTAGGGATGGCGCTCATGAATTGATTCCACGTGGTCATGCACAGCTTGGTGCCCCACACGGTCATGAAAATGCACACCGCTGCCATCAACAGCTGGGAGACAACCGATGCGGCGGTTCTCAAGTGAGGCGGCATGCGAGAGGTAACCATGTCCACGGCCATGTGCGAGCCGGAGCGGTAGCTGGCGGCGGCACCGATGAAGGTGAACACGATCATCAGCAGGATCGCGGTAGGTTCCGGCCAGCTCGAGCCTGAGCCGAGCACGTAGCGGGCAAACACCCCCCAAGGGATCATCAGCGCAACGGCAAGGACAGAAAGGCCGGCCACCCAGATGCACGTCATGTAAATCTTATCGTTGATACGCAGCAGCAAATTCTTCATCGGGTTCCACCGTAACCGGGCGCGCCTTTTAACCGCAGGCGCGCCCAGCCGTTTCATTAGTACAGATTGAGGGACTTACTGGACAGCTTCGATGCGCTTGATCAGGTCGGCATACGGCGCGCCGTACTTGGCCCGCACCGGTGCAGTGGCGTCGTAGAAGGGTTTCTTGTCGACGGTGATGAACTCGACACCCGCGGCCTTGAGTTTTTCTTCACTGGCGGCGGATTTCTGGTCCCACAGCACGCGCTCTTCGGCCTGGGCAGCCTTGGCAGCCTTCTTGACCATCGCCTGTTGATCCGGGGTCAGTTTTTCCCAGGTGATCTTCGACATCACGATCGGCTCTGGCAGGATCAGGTGACCGGTCAAGCTGTAGTACTTGGCGTTCTGGTAGTGGTTGTGCTCGAGCAAGGTCGGCGGGTTGTTTTCCGCGCCGTCGATCACGCCGGTCTGCAGGGCACTGAAAATTTCGCCGGTGTCCATCGCGATGCCGTTGGCGCCCATGGCGTTCATCATCTCGATGAACATCGGGTTGCCCTGGACGCGGATTTTCATGCCCTTTAGGTCTTCGAGCTTGCGCACCGGCTTCTTGGTGTAGACGTTGCGCGTGCCGCCGTCCATCCAGGCCAGGGCCACCAGGCCGAATTCAGAGTTGGTGATCCGGTCGAGGATTGCATCACCCACGTCACCGTCGATGACGGCGCGCATGTGGGCCTGGTCGCGGAAAATGAACGGCATGTTGAAAACGTTCACGTCCGGCACCACAGGGCCGACGATACCCAGGCTGACCCGAGACATCTGGATCGCGCCGGCTTGCATTTGCTCGATGACTTCTTTTTCGGAACCCAATACGCCACCCGGGAAGAACTTGAACTTCAGTTCGCCCTTGCTCTGCGCTTCCAGGGTTTTACCCATGGATTCTTCGGCGACCACGGTCGGGTAGCCTTTGGGGTGGATGTCAGCGATTTTCATATCAAGGGCGTGCGCCGCTTGGGCCAGGAAGGCCAGGGGCAGGGCTGCGATCAGAAGGGTGCGTTTGAAATCCATGGTCAATCTCCAGTTTGTTGTTTTTTTTATGGCTCATTCAGCAAAGCGGTGAAGCAGATCATTTCGCGGCGTGTTTTGGCCCTCCGAAAGCCGGTTCAGCCAGGCCCTTCACGCCAGGGTTCAGCGCGAACACGCCGCCGGCCAGGGATTGCGGATCGTTATCGTCACCCGGGCGAATCGAGGTCACGAACAGGGTGTCCAGGTTGCTGCCACCGAAGGCGCACATGGTCGGTTTCTTCACCGGTACTTCCAGCGAGCGATCCAGCCGGCCGTCGGGGGAGAAGCGGTGGATGAGGCCGGCATCGTTGGCGCAGATCCAGTAGCAACCGTCGGCATCGACTGCCGCGCCGTCCGGGCGTCCGGCCAGGGGCATCATGTCGACGAACAGCCGCCGGTTGGACGGCGTGCCGCTGTCGATGTCGTAGTCGAAGGCCCAGATCTGCTGGACCAGCGGGTGCGAATCGGAGAGGTACATCGTGCGTCCGTCCGGGCTGAAACCCAGGCCATTGGGCACGATGAAACCGCTCAGTTGTGCCTCGACCGGGCTGCGTTGCCCGGCCTCGTAGCGGTACATCCGTCCTTCGTCGGCATTGGCGCCCATGTTCAGCACCATGCTGCCGGCCCAAAAACGGCCCTGGCGGTCGCAACGGCCATCGTTGAGGCGCATGTCGCTGCGGCTGTGCTCGACGTTTGCGCACAGTTCACTGTCCAGGCTGCCGTCGTCATGCGGGTGCAGGCGGAAGAAACCGCTCTCCATACCTGCTACCCAGCCACCGTCCTGATGGCGGGCAATGCAGGCGAGCATTTCCGGCGCTTCCCAACCCTGGATTTTTCCAGTGCTGGCATTCCAGCGTTGCAGGCCACCGTTGGGGATGTTCACCCAATACAGGGCGTTCTCCTCGGGGACCCACACCGGGCTCTCCCCGACGGCGTTACGTGCATCGACAATCAATTCGGCTTGCATGGCGATTCCTTGGTTCGTTCGTATCCCATGAAAACAGGCGAATCATTCGAACGGGCCGGCCGCCACAAAGGCACCGCCCTGGTAAACCATGGCCGGGTCATCGGCGGCCGGCATCGGCTGCGCTTCGACCTTGGCGCGGAAAATTTCCGAGCTGTCCTTGGGCTGGTAACCCAGGTGCGCGGCGTGGCTGTTGTCCCACCAGACGTCGCGGTTGGCTGACACGCCATAGACCACGGTGTGGCCGACGTTGGGGGTGTAGAGCGAGCATTCGATCAGTTGGGTGAGGTCGTCGAAGCTCAGCCAGGTGCTCATCATCCGGCGGTTCTGCGGCTCGGGGAACGACGAGCCGATGCGGATGCTGACGGTCTCGATGCCGTAGCGATCGAAATAGAAACTGGCGACGTCTTCGCCGTAGGACTTGGACAGGCCGTAGTAGCTGTCCGGACGGCGAGCGCAGTGGGCGTCGATGGTCTCGTCCTGCTTATAGAAACCGATCACGTGGTTGGAACTGGCGAAAATCACTCGCTTGACGCCGTGCTTGCGAGCGGCCTCATAAATGTGGAAAACCCCGCTGATATTAGCGCCGAGGATTTCCTCGAAAGGGCGCTCAACCGAAACACCGCCAAAATGCAGAATGGCATCGACGCCCTCTACCAGTTGGTGCACGGCCTGTTTATCGGACAAATCGCATGGCACGACTTCTTCGCTTTCATCGATGGCCGGTGCCATGTTGGCGATATCGGACAGGCGAATGTGACGTGCGAAGGGCTTGAGGCGCTCACGCAGGACTTTGCCCAGGCCGCCGGCGGCACCGGTCAGCAGCAGACGATTGAGAGGGTGGCGAGTGTGTGTCGTAGTCATGGAATTACCTGAGCAAACAGTGAGAGGTATTAGTTGTTATAAGTTGTCGTATGACTGTGGAGAAATATCCTTATCCTTCCGCTACCTTGTCAATGTTTGATCGACGAATCGCTCTAGACCGGCATCCTTGGCGTGGCTTGCCGCGCTGCCATGACCCGCTGCAAACGGGCCATGGCGGCAGATCCTGCGCTTAGAGGAGCGAAATCGGGTAGCTGATGAAAATGCGGTTCTCGTCGAATTCGTTGGTGCTGTAGTCCCGACGAATCGATGCGTTACGCCATTTCACATTGAGGCTCTTGAGTGCGCCGCTCTGCACGGTGTAAGCCAGTTCGCTCTCACGGCCCCATTCCTTGCCGTCAGTGATGGCGCCGGTGTGCACGTTGTCACCGCTGATGTAGCGGTTCATCAGGGTCAGGCCTGGCACGCCGACGGCGGCGAAGTTGAAGTCGTGACGCAATTGCCAGGATTTTTCCTTGGCGTTGTCGTAGCTGGAGTTGTAGCTGTCGTTCGCCAACGTGCCGCCGCTGGTGCCGTTGACGCGCATCCAGGCGTTGTCGCCACTGACTTTTTGCAGGCCAACGTAGAAGGTGTTGCCGCCGTATTTGGCCGAGAGCATGGCGAATGCGGTTTTGTTGTCCAGATCGCCCGCCAGCGCGCTGCCGTTTTCCTTGCCGATGAAGTAGCCGAGGTTGGCGCCCAGGGTCCAGTCGCCGATGGGCTGGCTGTGGGTCAGGTTGAAATATTGCTGCTGGTAGATGTCGGACAGTTCCGAGTACCAGACGCCGACCTGGGTGCGTTTTTCGTTGAAGGCATATTCGCCGCCGCCGAAGTTGAAACGGTCGGAGGTGATGGCGGCGCGGCCATTCATCGACATGTCTTCCATGCTCGCGTCGTTGCGCGGGCTGTTGCCACGGAACTGGCCGCCGTAGAGGCTCAGGCCGTTGATTTCGGTGGAGGTCACCTGGCCGCCACGGAAGGTTTGTGGCAGGGAACGGCCATCGTCGGAGCGCAGGATTGGCAGGACTGGCATCCATTCGCCGACCTTCAGCTCAGTTTTCGAGACCTTGGCCTTCAGGGCTACACCCAGGCGACCGAAATCATCGGCCGGGCGCCCGTCGTCGTGCACCGGCAGCAACTGCGTACCCGCCGTGCCACGACCGCCGTCGAGCTTGACCGAGTACAGGCCCAGCACGTCCACACCGAAACCGACGGTGCCCTGAGTGAAACCGGACTTGGCGTCGAGGATGAAGTTCTGGGTCCATTCCTCGGCTTTGCCTTGGGCGTTGTTCGGGTTGGTGAAGTTGCGGTTGAAATAGGCGTTACGCAGGGTCAACGTAGCCTTGGCGTCATCGACGAAGCCTTCGGCGTGAACGCTCATGGGGAGGAACAGTGCGAGGCTGCTGCAACCAAGCAGTGTCAGCGCTGGGCCGGAGTTGAGAAGGGTACGGCGGTTTGGACGGTTGTCGGGCGAAAAACGGACACGTGTGCTCACTATGACGCTCCCTACTTTTTTGTTGTTTTTATTTGTCATACGTCGTCGTACAACATGAGGGCGATTATTTGGAAGCTGTTCGTCGTTGTCAACTGGCCATTATCGGAAATGTCCAACTTGGCCTTGCTGCAAAATGAGGCATATCAATGGTTGTGACAGGTTCAGGTACAGGCCGGAGGCATTGGGGCGGTGCAAATCCTGGCTTCCAGAGTAGCCGTCCTTGCTGGCGGTCATGCGATGACTGGTCTAAGACATTAGTCGAATGCTCCCGCCAGCGGACGGTGATACCTCCGTGGCGAGGGAGCTTGCTCCCGCTGGACTGCGCAGCAGGCCCTTGGATTTTCATTCCGGGCCGGAATACCTGGGGCCGCTTCGCGACCCAGCGGGAGCAAGCTCCCTCGCCACAGGGGCTTTGTTTATCCAGATGTCGCATCGGTCTGATTCGGGCTACGTAGCCTCGCGCTGTTGCCTACCACCACGCCAGAACCCGCCGACGTGGCGAGGGAGCTTGCTCGCAACGTTGCGTAAAAGAACGGCACTTCTTGCTGCCTTTTACCGTCGAAAGGGCATCCGCCCACCTCTTCGGGTCTGTGTCAGAACAAGGTTTTTGAATGGATCGCTACGCCCCTCGGAACTGGCAACCCCATGAGCGGCCAACGTTGCCCGGTTCCCCTTCGACGCCCCTGCACCCAACGCCCAAGCGATTCGCCTACGCGTTGGTCGGCATACTGGTGGCAGTGACCGGCGGGCTGGGCAATTCATTGGTGATTGCCAATTTGCCGTACCTGCAGGGCGCACTTGGCGCCACCACTGCGGAGATGGCCTGGCTGCCGGCAGCGTATGTCATGACCAACGTCTCGATGAACCTGCTGCTGGTGAAGTTTCGCCAGCAATTCGGCTTGCGTGCCTTCACCGAAGTGTTCCTGGCTCTGTATGCCCTGGTGACGTTCGGCCACCTGTTCGTCAATGACCTGAACTCGGCGATTGCCGTGCGCGCCGCCCATGGCATGGTCGGTGCGGCCTTGAGTTCCCTGGGCCTGTATTACATGGTCCAGGCCTTCCCGGCCAAATGGCGACTCAAAGCGTTGGTGTTGGGCCTGGGCACTTCGCAACTGGCCTTGCCCTTGGCCCGGTTGTTTTCCGAAGACCTCCTGCAAATAGCCGAGTGGCGTGGCTTGTACCTGTTCGAGCTGGGGATGGCATTGCTCTCCCTCGGCTGCGTGTTGTTGCTCAAACTGCCGCCGGGGGATCGTTTCAAGACGTTTGAAAAGCTCGATTTCCTGACCTTCACCTTACTTGCCAGTGGCGTGGCGCTGCTTTGTGCGGTGCTCTCGTTGGGGCGCATCGACTGGTGGCTGGAGGCGCCGTGGATCGGCGTCGCCTCCGCAGCGTCGATCGTGTTGATTCTTGCGGGATTGGCAATCGAGCATAACCGCCGCAACCCGATGTTGATGACTCGTTGGCTCGGCAGTGGCGTCATGATCCGCCTGGCGCTGGCGGTGATACTGATTCGCATGGTGACCTCGGAACAATCCACCGGAGCTGTGGGGTTCATGCAAGCGCTGAACATGAGCAGCCAGCAGATGCACAGCCTCTACGTCGTGATGCTGGTGGGCAGCATCGCCGGACTGGCCAGCAGCGCCTTGACCATCAACCCGGCGCACCTGTTCATGCCGCTGATCATCTCCTTGGTGCTGATGGCCAGCGGTTCGGTAATGGACAGTTATTCGAACAACCTGACCCGTCCGCAGAACCTGTATTTCAGCCAGTTCCTGCTGGCGTTCGGCAGTACTTTCTTCCTCGGGCCGACCATGGTCCTGGGGGTACGCAATGTCTTGACCAATCCGCGTAACCTGGTGAGTTTCTCGGTCTTGTTCGGCATCTGCCAGAACCTCGGCGGCCTGATTGGCGCCGCCGTGCTGGGAACGTTCCAGGTGGTGCGGGAGAAATTTCACTCCAGCCATCTGGTGGAAAACCTCAGCCAGTTCGATCCTCGCGTGACCGCGCGGGTGGACAGCGGTGGCTCGGCCGTGGGCGCGCTGATCGCCGATCCGGGCCTGCGTCACGTGCAGGGCATCCGCAGCCTCGCCACGGCCGCGACTCGCGAAG
Organism: Pseudomonas sp. Q12-87; assembly: GCF_001269755.1. Taxonomy (NCBI): domain Bacteria; kingdom Pseudomonadati; phylum Pseudomonadota; class Gammaproteobacteria; order Pseudomonadales; family Pseudomonadaceae; genus Pseudomonas; species Pseudomonas sp. Q12-87. The sequence goes on from NZ_LHVI01000014.1 coordinate 247,393, forward strand.
CCAACGTGCTGGCCTATAACGACGTATTCATGTTGATCGCGGTCATCGCCGTGCTGACCATGATCGCTATTTCCATCCGTGCCCTGTGGCTGATGAGCACCACCCAGCCCGTCGCCGCAGCGCCTGTCCCTTCCGTACCCAGCCGCGGTGCCACGCCTTCATGACCGAACCGACCCCGACGACCACCAATGCCATCGCCGCCACCCCCGAAGACCAGGCGCCGCCTGCTGCGCCGGTTACCGAACCGCGTTCCTTGCGGGTGCGACTGCTCTCATCGCTCGGTTTCGCGGCGGTGGCAATTATCGGCGTGCTGATCGTGCTCTATGCCTGGCAACTCCCACCGTTCAGCAGCGCCGTGGAAACCACCGAAAATGCTTTGGTGCGCGGCCAGGTGACGATCATCGGGCCGCAGCTCAGTGGGTATGTCCATGAAGTGCCTGTGCAGGATTTCCAGTTCGTGAAGGCAGGCGACCTGTTGGTGCGCCTGGACGATCGCATTTACCGCCAGCGGTTGGACCAGGCGTTGGCGCAGTTGGCAACGCAGAAAGCGTCCCTGGCCAACGTGGTGCAGCAACGCAACAGCGCCGAGGCCACCATCAAGCTGCGTCAGGCCGCGCTGGCCGACAGCCAGGCCCAGGCGCGCAAGAGCGCGGCTGATCTGCGCCGCAACGAAGCATTGATCAGCGATGGCTCGGTGTCCCGGCGCGAATTGGACGTGACCCGTGCCGCCAATGCACAAACCATCGCAGCCGTGGCCCAAGCCCAGGCCAGCCTGGAAATCGCCCGGCAAGACCTGCAAACGGTGATCGTCAATCGCGGCGCCCTCGAAGCCGCCGTGGCCAGCGCCGAAGCAGCGGTGCAACTGGCGCGCATCGACCTGTCCAACACCCGCGTCGTAGCGCCACGGGACGGCCAGTTGGGCCAGATCGGCGTGCGCCTGGGGGCTTATGTCAATTCCGGCGCGCAATTGATGGCGTTGGTGCCGAACCAGAAATGGGTCATCGCCAACCTCAAGGAGACCCAGATGAACAATGTGCGGGTAGGGCAGGCGGCGAGCTTCACCGTGGACGCCCTCGACCACCGAAGATTCCAGGGCCACGTCGAACACATTTCCCCGGCCACCGGTTCTGAATTCAGCCTGCTGCAGGCCGACAACGCTACGGGTAACTTCGTCAAGATCGCCCAGCGCGTGCCGGTGCGAATCACCGTCGATCCTGACCAGCCCGAAAGCGAACGGCTGCGGCCGGGGATGTCGGTGGTGGTCAGCATCGATACTGCCGGCCAGGATGATTCATCGAAGTAAGGCCACGGCCCGGTTGGGTTGACTTGGCACAGGGTGAGCCAGCTTGCAGACCGGCTGGATGTGCCGCCGCCTTCGCGAGCAAGCTCGCTCCCACAGGGATCTGCGGTGTTTTCGAGAGTGGGTGAATGCTAGTCTTGGACAACGCTGTCGCCAGGGAGCCCTCATGGGCAATCACAAGATCGAGATTCGTCGCAGTAACGTAGAGAAAATCCTGTTGGCCGCCGAAAAGGTCTTTGCCGAAAAGGGCTTCGGCAGCACGGCCATGGCCGACATCGCCGCCGAAGTGCAATTGCCTCGTTCCAACCTGCATTACTACTTCAGCACCAAGAGCGAGCTATACAGCGCGGTGCTGTTCGACCTGCTGGAGGTGTGGAAGCAGGACGCCTTGTGCTTCGAGATGTTCGACGACCCCCGGGTGGTGCTCAGCAGCTACATCCGCGCCAAGATGAACCACTCCCGCAGCCGCCCCTACGGCTCCAAAGTCTGGGCCAACGAAGTCATCCACGGCGCCCCGACCCTGGGCCAGGCACTCGACGCCAGCCTCTATGACTGGGCCAAGATGAAGGAAGCGAAAATCCGCCAATGGGTGGAAGACAAACGCATCCTCCCGGTCGAACCCTCAAGCCTGCTCTACATGATCTGGGCCTCGACCCAGCATTACGCCGACTTCGACCACCAGATCAACATCCTCAACGATCACCAGCCGTTGTCGGACATGCAATTCGAACGGGCGGTGCAGACGGTGACCAGCGTGATTTTGCGGGGGATTGGGTTGGAGCCGTAGCCTCAAGTTGACACGCGGTAGCGTATTCGTTGAAGTTGAGTTAGTTATGTTTGCTCGCGAACTTGGGTTTGGTTTTGTGGTAGATTTTCCCAACGGCTTCTATTGACTCTCAGTTTAATTCGTGAGACTTCTGTGCGTTGTATATTCAGAAAGTCGTGTCTAGCGCCCTTCGTTAAACCAAGTTTATTTGCTTCAAGTGTCTTGGCTTCAAGTTTTTCTAATTGCGATTTGAGCAACGATTTCAATTTAGGATCAGCCCGGTCTGGGGTGTCTGGATTTTCGGAAAAATATTTTTTCCATTTGTCTGATAGCTCTTTATTCTTAGCTCTTTTATTGCGTATTCTAGCCGTGTCCGTGTGTGTTGAAAGTTTTTTGGTTGAGTGAAAACCTTCCTTCTCATATATGAGCGTTTTTCTTCTTGTCACCGCTGACGAGGTGGCTTCGCTGGCACTGATAGATGAATATTTTTTGTTTGGGTCAAATGACCTGATTTTGGGCGGACTGCGCGAAATAACTTTCAGTTGTAATCTCAGTTGCCCCCATCCATATGAGTTCGCAATAGCAATCCGAACATTCCCACTCGGATCATACCGATTAACCGGATCATTCCCACAATAAGCATACGCATTGATCCCCCCATCCCCAAAAGGACTCAACTCATCCGGACTGTTGAACCGCATCAACACCGGATTAAAAGCCCGGTTACCCTGTCCCAACAAATAATGCCCAGTTATCGATTCAGGCCGCTCCCCGTTGAAGCCGAGCAGACAACTCAAACCGCTTTCCCCTGTGCGATAACCGTAGGCGGTATAGGCCATCTGTCGCGAGTCTGCATCCGCCACTGTCCTGAGCAACGAACGTTGTTGATCCGTTGCCAACAGCGTCGTCTCGGCGGCGGCGTCGGTGCCTGATCGTTGCGCCAGCGGCTGGGGGCCGTGACGCATGATTGTCAGCTGCGATTGACCCTCTATCTCGTTAACCAACTCGTCTTCTTGATAGAAACGTTGGGTGCCTGGGCTCTCCAAAGGCTTCAAGCCTACGAGGCGATCCAATGGGTCATATTGGTAGCGGCACAGTATTTTCATTGGCGGCGTTGACATGGGCTGGGTTCTGCTTAGGTGACAGGGCTGTGTCAGGCTCGGATATTTTTGGGAGGACGTCTACTAGCAGAACTGTTAGTTGGATACGGCGCTTCTGGTGGGGTTACCCTGAGGTTTTGCGCTGTGGCTGAGGGCCCCTTCGCGAGCAGGCTCGCTCCCACAGGGGATTGGCGGTGCAGGATTTGTATTCGCCGTATATCCCCTGTGGGAGCGGGCTTGCTCGCGAAGAGGCCAGCCCAGACGCCTCAAATCTCAAGCTGTTACATGATAGGGATTGCGCGGATCATGGTTCCAATCCAGGAACGGCTTGCCGGTGTCGACCGTCACCATTTCGATGCAGTCCTGCACCGGGCAGGTGATCTGGCAGAGGTTGCAGCCCACACATTCCTCATCGATCACTTCATATTTACGGGTGCCGTCGGCCTGCTTGAGGCTGGCGATGGCCTGGTGTGAGGTGTCCTCGCAGGCGATGTGGCAGCGGCCGCAACCGATGCAGGCCTCTTGGTCGATTTTCGCGATGACCTGGTAGTTGATGTCCAGGTACTTCCAATCGGTGGTGTTGCCCACCGCGCGGCCGGAGAAGGCCTGGAGGTTGGCGTGGCCGTGGTCGTCCATCCAGCGCGACAGGCCGTCCTTCATCTCTTCGACGATGCGAAAACCATGCAGCATCGCCGCCGTGCACACCTGCACCGCGCCGCTGCCCAGAGCGATGAATTCCGCCGCGTCGCGCCAGCTGCCGATGCCGCCGATGCCGCAGATCGGCAAGCCTTGGGTCTGCGGGTCGCGGGCGATTTCGGCGACCATGTTCAATGCGATGGGCTTGACCGCCGAGCCACAATAACCGCCGTGGGTGCTCTGGCTGCCGACGCTGGGCAGGGCGACCATGCGGTCCAGGTCGACGCTGGTGATGGAGTTGATGGTGTTGATCAGCGACACCGCATCCGCGCCGCCTCGATGGGCCGCTCGGGCGGCGACGCGGATGTCGGTAATGTTCGGCGTGAGCTTGACGATTACCGGCAACGAGCAATAGGTCTTGCACCAACGGGTCACTTGCTCGACGTATTCCGGCACCTGGCCGACCGCCGCGCCCATGCCGCGCTCCGGCATGCCATGGGGGCAGCCGAAGTTCAGCTCAATGCCGTCGGCGCCGGTGGCTTCCACCAAGGGCAGGATGCGTTTCCACGACTCCTCGACGCAGGGCACCATCAGCGACACGATCAAGGCCCGATCCGGCCAATCCTTTTTCACCTGGGTGATTTCCCGCAGGTTGATTTCCAAGGAGCGGTCGGTGATCAGCTCGATGTTATTGATGCCCAGTACCTCGCGATTGGCACCGTAGTGGGCCGAATAGCGCGACGACACGTTCACCGCGGCGGGATCCTCGCCAAGGGTTTTCCAGACCACGCCACCCCAGCCGGCCTCAAAGGCGCGGACCACGTTGTAGGCCTTGTCGGTGGGCGGCGCGGAGGCCAGCCAGAACGGATTGGGGGCTTTGATGCCAGCGAAGACAATCGACAGATCGGCCATTTACGCAGCCTCCACGTTGAGCATGAGTTGAGCGTTGATCGCCTCGGCAGCGAGCTTGCCATGCTGCACCGCTTGTACCGTGAGGTCCTGATCCAGACTGGTGCAATCGCCGCCGGCATAGACCCCGGGAATGCTGGTGCGCAGCTGTTCATCCACCAGAATCCGTCCATCCTGGCGCTTGAGTTCCCGGGCCAGGGGATCTACCAGTGCGTCGTCATCGAACGCCTGGCCGATGGCTTTGAAAATGGCGTCGGCGGGCAGGTCGAAGGTTTCGGCGCTGGCAATCAACCGGCCACTTTCAAGGTGGGTGCGGGAGAAGCGCATGCCCCGCACATGTCCGGCGTCATCGAGCAATACCTGTTGCGGCTGGGCCCAGGTCAGCAGGCGCACCTGATTGGCCTTGGCGATGTCCTGTTCGTGAACGGTGGCGCCCATGTCCTCCAGGCCGCGGCGGTACACCAGGTTGACATCGCGAGCGCCGAGACGGGCCATTTGCACGGCCATGTCGATGGCGGTGTTACCGGCGCCGAGCACGATGCAGCGGTCGGCCAAGGGCAACTGGCTGAGATCGTCGGCCTGGCGCAGTTCGCGAATGTACTCGGTCGCGGCGAGCAGGCCTGGTGCGTATTCATCGCTCAGGCCCAGTTGTTTGCTGGCGGCCAGGCCAAGGCCGAGGAACACCGCGTCGAACTGTTGATGCAGATCGCTCAGGCTCAGGTTTGCACCGAGCTTCTGACCGTGGCGGATTTCGATGCCGCCGATCTCAAGAAGAAAGTCCAGTTCGCGCTGGGCGTAATCGTCCACCAGCTTGTATTTGGCGATGCCGTATTCGTTGAGGCCACCAGCCTTCTCACGGGCTTCGAAAATCACCACGTCATGACCGTGCATCGCGCTGCGGTGGGCGCAGGACAAGCCCGCCGGGCCGGCACCCACCACTGCGATGCGCTTGCCGGTGCTGGCTGCACGCTTGAACGGGTGTTCAGTGAAGTGGGCGTTGTCCACGGCATAGCGCTGCAACTGGCCGATCAACACCGGCGCACATTCATGTGCGTTATTGCGCACGCAGGCTTGCTGGCAAAGGATCTCCGTCGGGCAGACCCGAGCGCAGCTGCCGCCGAGGATATTGGCCGAAAGAATCTTTTTCGCCGCACCCTGAACGTTGTCCTGGTGAATGTTGCGAATGAACGAGGGGATATCGATCTCGCTCGGACAGGCGTTCACGCAGGGCGCGTCGTAGCAATACAGGCAACGGGAGGCTTCCAGGTGGGCCTGGCGCGCGTTGAGCGGTGGCGCCAGGTCACTGAAGCGGGCGGCGAGGGTGGCCGGGTCTTCCAAAGAATGGGGGAGATGATTCAAGGGCTGGATCATGGAATGGCCTCACGGTGTTTGAGGTGCTGCCTCTGGTGGGCAGTGGTTTTTCGTTGCCTGGACTGACGCCTTCGCGGGCAAGCCCGCTCCCACAAGGGATTTGCTGCACACCACACCTCTGCGGCTATCCCAGATCCAATGTGGGAGCGGGTTTGCTCGCGAAGGCCGAAGGCCTGGATTCAGCGTTTCACAGCGGTTGGCCTGTGCAATTCAGCCCGCTTGCTCAGCAAGTCGAACACCGCCGGATACGCCGGCCGTTCGATGTAGCGCCCCGCACCGCGCTCGGCCCGCAGGTCGCCATCGGCCCAGACCAATCGGCCCTGGCTGATGGTGTGGCTGGGCACGCCGCGTACGGTCTTGCCTTCGAAAATGTTGAAGTCCACTTGCTGGTGGTGAGTCTTGGCTGAAATCGTCCGGCTACCCTGCGGGTCCCAGAGCACCAGGTCGGCATCGGCGCCGACGCGGATCGCCCCTTTGCGTGGGTAGAGATTGAAGATCTTCGCGGTGTTGGTGGAGGTGAGGGCGACGAAATCGTGCATCGACAACTTGCCGCTGTTCACCCCTTCGTCCCAGAGCACGGCCATGCGGTCTTCGATACCGGCGGTGCCGTTGGGGATCTTGCTGAAGTCGTCGCGGCCGGCGGCTTTCTGCTCGGCGCAGAAACAGCAGTGGTCGGTGGCGGTGGTGTGCAGGTTGCCGGATTGCAAGCCGTGCCAGAGCGCCTCTTGATGCCCGCGAGGGCGGAAGGGCGGGCTCATCACGTAACCGGCGGCGGTCTGCCAGTCCGGATGGCGATAGACGCTGTCATCCAGCAACAGATGGCCGGCCAGCACTTCACCATAGACGGGTTGACCCTTGCTGCGGGCATAGGTGATTTCGTCCAGCGCTTCCTTGGTCGACACGTGGACCAGGTACAACGGCGTCCCCAGGGTTTCGGCAATACGGATGGCCCGGCTTGCGGCTTCGCCCTCCACCTGCGAGGGGCGCGATAATGGATGGGCCTCGGGACCGGTGATGCCCTGGGCCAGCAGCTTGCGTTGCAGGTGGTAGACCAACTCGCCGTTTTCCGCGTGGACCGTGGGCACCGCTCCCAGCTCCAGGCAACGCTCGAAGCTCGCCACGAGGGTGTCGTCGGCGGCCATGATGGCGTTCTTGTAGGCCATGAAATGCTTGAAGCTGTTCACGCCGTGATGGCTGACCAGCTCGGCCATTTCTTCGCGCACCTGCTCGCTCCACCAGGTGATCGCCACATGAAAGCCGTAGTCACTGGCGCTTTTTTCGGCCCAGCCACGCCATTGGTGAAAGGCCTCCATCAACGACTGCTGCGGGTTGGGAATGACGAAGTCGATGATCGACGTGGTGCCCCCGGCCAGGCCTGCCGCCGTGCCGCTGAAAAAGTCCTCGCTGGCAACGGTGCCCATGAACGGAAGCTGCATATGCGTATGCGGGTCGATGCCACCCGGCATCAAGTATTGCCCGCTGCCATCGAGCACCTCGGCATCGGCCGGAACGTCGAGGTTTTCACCAATGGCCTTGATGATGCCGTCGGCACAAAACACGTCGGCGCGATAAGTTTCATCATGGGTAAGAACGGTGGCGCCACGGATCAACAAAGACATTCCGAGTTCCTCGCAGGCATGACCGACTGTTGCCGGTTCTTTATGTTTTATCGAGCACGGTTGATAAATAACGCAGGCGGGCCGGTTTTATTCCTGTCACGCCTGTCAGGATTAGACGCTAGCTTGAGTTTATAAAATGAGCAAGATTATTTTTTATAAGCTTATTACGTTTATAACCTATTGAATTTAAACAATAAAAAAGCAAAATCCCCAAAATGGTGAGCATGCTCACCATTTTGACGCACTTGACAGGATCGAGATTTGAGCGAGATTTGTCATGGTAAATCAGCGGCTTGAAAGCCGTTGAAACGCGGTCTAGACACTTCTCGTCGATTCGAGATGCACCACTTTGAATCTTTGACTCGACAGCGTGTGCAAGTCATCTAGCCTCATGTCGGCGATAACACCATTAAGTTTGGCTTTGGTTGGGACTAAAAGAATTAAAGATCAACAGGTTGCAAGTGTTATATCGATCGTCCGGTCAATTCGGCGGATCATTCGGCACGGTTATTGAGTGCTGTCGCTGCCAGCCGGGCTATCGGTAGCACTTGTGCCAGACATGCAAGTACTCCGGCCATCGCCCGTCGATGAGCAAAGAATAATGAAAACAGTGGAGCGGACATGACCAGATCAACAGTGACTGAGCGCGACGGATTGTTCGAGCTTGAAGCCGGCAACGACGTCCTCGACAGCCCCCGTTATAACCACGATATCGCGCCGACCAAGGTGCACGAGCGAACCTGGAACAAATGGCACATCACCGCGTTGTGGGTGGGCATGGCGATCTGCGTGCCGACCTACACCCTCGGTGGCGTGCTCACGGCCTATTTCGGCCTGACGGTGGGCGAGGCGCTGCTGGCGATCCTGTTCGCCAATATCATCGTGTTGATTCCCCTGACCCTGAACGCTTTTGCCGGGACCAAGTACGGCATTCCGTTTCCGGTGCTGTTGCGTTCGTCCTTCGGTGTCATTGGCTCGAATGTGCCGTGCCTGATCCGCGCGCTGGTGGCGTGTGGCTGGTTCGGCATCCAGACCATGTTCGGAGGATTGGCGATCCACTTGTTCCTGGGCTCGGTGTTTGAAGGCTGGAAGAGCCTGGGCGGCACCGGTGAAGTGATTGGCTTCATGGTGTTCTGGGTCATTAACCTGTGGGTGGTGTTGCGCGGTGCCGAATCGATCAAGTGGCTGGAAACCTTGTCCGCGCCGCTGCTGGTGCTGGTGGGGGCCGGCCTGTTGGTATGGGCGTTGCCCAATGTCTCCCTGACCGAACTGATGGCGGTCCCGGCCAAGCGTCCTGAAGGCGCCGGGGTGACCAGCTACTTCCTCGCCGGGCTGACGGCCATGGTCGGTTTCTGGGCGACCCTGTCGTTGAACATTCCTGACTTCAGCCGTTATGCCAAGAGCCAGAAGGACCAGATCGTGGGGCAGATCATCGGCCTGCCATTAACCATGTTCCTGTTCGCCTCCCTTGGCGTGGTCATGACCGCCGCCTCGGAAAAACTGGTGGGGGTGACGGTCTCCGATCCAGTGACCTTGATCGGACATATCCAGAGCCCGGTCTGGGTGGCGCTGGCGATGGTGCTGATCATCGTCGCCACGCTTTCGACCAATACCGCCGCCAATATCGTCTCACCCACCAACGACTTCCAGAACCTGGCGCCCAAACTGATCGGCCGCACCAAGGCCGTGATACTCACCGGGCTGGTGGGATTGGCGCTGATGGCCCACGAACTGCTGAAGAAACTCGGCCTGATCGTGTCCGAGGTCAGCCTTGAGTCGGTTTATTCCAACTGGCTGCTGGGCTATTCGAGTTTGCTGGGGCCGATTGCCGGGATCATGGTGGTGGATTATTTCCTGATCAAGAAACAGCAACTGGACCTGGCCGGCTTGTACCGCGATGACGTGTATCCGGCGTGGAACTGGAACGGCTTCATCGCCTTTGGCGTACCGGTGGTGCTGACGCTGTTGTCCCTGGGCAGCGATGCGTTCAGCTGGTTCTACAGCTACGGCTGGTTCACCGGCTCGGCGCTGGGCGGGGTGATTTATTACGGGTTGTGCAGTTTGCAGGGCGCCAGTCCCGCCGTCGTTAAATCACCCCTGCAATAACAGATGGATGCGGTCGAATGTGGGAGCGGGCTTGCTCGCGAATGCGGTGGGTCAGCCAGCAGTGATGTCGACTGACCCACCGCATTC
>NZ_LHVI01000015.1:0-1549 GCF_001269755.1 Pseudomonas sp. Q12-87
GTTCTGCTAAAGCGCTGGTGGCGGTGTGAAAATCAGTTTCAAGACTCTGTCTTATCGGTACTAGGCTGTCTGGGTATTCCCTTAATAGGTCGTCGATGAGTTCGTCATACTCGCGTGCCTTTATTGTGCGCGCGCCTGAGCCGCTAGAGCTTTTTGATTGTTGACCATTTCGAGGCGCAAAGGAGCTTCGGGCTGGACCTTCTGCAGGGAATTTTTTTAATCTCTCCGGGGGCTTATTAGGAATGCCAAATATTGTTTCGGGTGTTGAGTGATTATTGGCTATCAATTTTACTGATTGGTTGGTTTCGGTTTTGGAGGTGTGGGTAACAATGGGAGGAGTTCTAGTCCTTGCGGGTCTTTGTATCGGCAAACTAGCTATTTCGGCTAATGCGTTACGCCTTTGTATCAGGTGATAAGCAATATTCCCACTCGGATCATACCGATTAACCGGATCATTCCCACAATAAGCATACGCATTAATCCCCCCATCCCCAAAAGGACTCAACTCATCCGGACTGTTGAACCGCATCAACACCGGATTGAAAGCCCGGTTACCCTGTCCCAACAAATAATGCCCAGTTATCGATTCAGGCCGCTCCCCGTTGAAGCCGAGCAGACAACTCAAACCGCTTTCCCCTGTGCGATAACCGTAGGCGGTATAGGCCATCTGTCGCGAGTCTGCATCCGCCACTGTCCTGAGCAACGAACGTTGTTGATCCGTTGCCAACAGCGTCGTCTCGGCGGCGGCGGCGGCGGCGGTGCCTGATCGTTGCGCCAGCGGCTGGGGGCCGTGACGCATGATTGTCAGCTGCGATTGATCCTCTATCTCGTTAACCAACTCGTCTTCTTGATAGAAACGTTGTGTACCTGGGTTCTCCAAAGGCTTCAAGCCTACGAGGCGATCCAGTGGGTCATATTGATAGCGGCACAGGATTTTCATTGGCGGCGCTGACATGGGCTGGGTTCTGTTTGGTGAACTGGGCTGTGTCAGACTCGGATATTTTTGGGAGCTCGTCTACTAGCAGAACTGTTAGTTCGGAGGGCTATGGGCGGGCTCGGTAGCTGATTCAGGTGAAGAGCAGATACTCTCGCTCTATTTCTTGTTCTTGCGAATTGCCTCGACGGCCCGTTTGTTGTCTTCAAGGAACTGCAGTTTGCCGCCCTGTCGAGCAACTGTAACTCTAGAGTATGCACGGTCACGTTCCATCTGCATGGCTCTAGTAGCTCTAGTGGCTCTAGTGGCTCTAGGGGCTTTGTTGGCTTGAAGTTCTGCTAAAGCGCTGGTGGCGGTGTGAAAATCAGTTTCAAGACTCTGTCTTATCGGTACTAGGCTGTCTGGGTATTCCCTTAATAGGTCGTCGATGAGTTCGTCATACTCGCGTGCCTTTATTGTGCGCGCGCCTGAGCCGCTAGAGCTTTTTGATTGTTGACCATTTCGAGGCGCAAAGGAGCTTCGGGCTGGACCTTCTGCAGGGAATTTTTTTAATCTCTCCGGGGGCTTATTAGGAATGCCAAATATTGTTTCGGGTGTTGAGTGATTATTGGCTAT